>CBAAAS010000632.1:0-2119 GCA_964658855.1 uncultured Mycobacterium sp. | reverse complement strand
CCGGCACGCGCGAAACGGATCTGCTCGATCCGGCTAACAGCGTGCGCTACGTCGATGCGGTGTTGCTCGCTGGTGGAAGCGCATTCGGGTTGGCCGCCGCCGACGGGGTGATGCGCTGGCTGGAGGAGCACGAACGCGGCGTGGCCATGGACGGCGGCGTGGTGCCGATCGTGCCGGCTGCGGTGATCTTCGATCTGGAGGTCGGCGGCTGGGCTAACCGGCCCACCGCCGAGTTCGGCTATGACGCCTGCCGGACGGCCGGAACCGAGGTCGCGGTCGGCACGGTCGGCGCCGGAGTGGGCGCGTGCTCGGGCGTATTCAAGGGTGGCGTCGGGACCGCTTCGCTGATGCTGCCGTCGGGGGTGACCGTCGGCGCGCTGGTGGTGGTGAACTCCGCGGGCAATGTGGTCGACCAGGCCACCGGCCTGCCGTGGTTGAGCTACCTGGTCGACGAGTTCGGTCTGACGCGGCCGCCCGATGAACAACTCGCCGAGCTGGCCGCCCTGGAATCGCCGCTGAGCTCGCTGAACACCACGATCGCGGTGGTCGCGACCGACGCCGCGTTGAGTTCGGCGGCCTGCCGGCAAATTGCGAGCACTGCTCACGACGGCCTTGCCCGCAGCATTCGACCGGCGCACACTCCGGTCGACGGCGACACGGTGTTTGCCCTGGCCACCGGTGCCATCGAGGTGGCCCCGCCGGCCGATGTGCCGGCTGCTTTCGCGCCGGAGACGGCCCTGGCTACCGCCGTCGGCACCGCGGCGGCGGACTGCCTGGCCCACGCGGTGCTCAGCGCGGTGATCGCCGCGGACCCGGTGGCTGACATCCCGACCTATCGTGGACTGTTGCCGGGAGCATTCCGGCCGAGCGAAGGGCAGGCGCCGGCATGACCAGCAGCATTCAGCAGCCGAAGAAGCAATCTGCGTTCGTCGTCGGCGGAGCCGCCATCCTCAGCTTCGTCGCGCTGCTGTACATCGTCGAGCTGTTCGACTGGCTCGACGGCCAGAAGTTGGATTACTACGGCATCCGTCCGCTGGAAACCGACGGCCTCTGGGGAATCCTGTTCGCTCCGCTGCTGCATGCGGGCTGGGCGCACCTGGCGGCCAACACCGGGCCGGCGCTGGTGCTGGGCTTCCTGGTCACTCTGACCGGCCTGTCGAGATTTCTCTGGGCGACGGCGATCGTCTGGATTGTCGGCGGATTGGGCACCTGGCTGATCGGCGACGTACCGTGCCCGCACACCGACCACATCGGGGCATCCGGGCTGATCTTCGGCTGGCTGACTTTCCTCCTGGTATTCGGCTTCTTCATCCGCTCGGGCTGGCAGATCGTCGTCGGTTTGCTGGTCCTGGTCGTCTACGGCAGCGTGCTGTGGGGCGCTGTTCCCGAGCTCAATGTCTGCGGCGGCGTGTCCTGGCAGGGGCATCTCTGCGGTGGCATCGCCGGGGTGCTGGCCGCATACATGTTGTCCAACCCGGAACGCGAAGCTCGGCAGCGTCGTCGGCGGAGGAGTGGCGCACATGAGTGACGCACTGGCGCCCATCGGGGTGTTCGACTCCGGCGTCGGCGGCTTGACGGTGGCGCGCGCCATCATCGATCAACTGCCCGACGAGGACATCGTCTACGTCGGCGATACCGGCAATGGTCCCTACGGGCCACTCACCATTCCCGAGATCCGCGCGCATGCCCTGGCGATCGGCGACGATCTGGTCGACCGCGGTGTCAAGGCGCTGGTGATCGCCTGCAACTCGGCATCGTCGGCCTGTCTACACGATGCGCGCGAGCGGTACGACGTACCCGTCGTCGAGGTGATCCTGCCCGCGGTGCGCCGTGCCGTCACCACCACCCGCAACGGTCGCATCGGCGTGATCGGAACCCAGGCCACCGTCGCCTCCGGCGCCTACCAGGACGCCTTCGCCGCCGCCCGCGACACCGAGGTCACCGCGGTGGCCTGCCCGCGATTCGTCGACTTCGTCGAGCGCGGGATCACCAGCGGCCGACAGGTCCTGGGGCTGGCTGAGGGTTACCTCGAACCGCTGCAGCGCGCTGACGTCGACACCCTGGTGCTGGGCTGTACGCACTATCCGCTGCTGTCCGGGCTGATCCAGCTGGCGATGGG
>CBAAAS010000631.1:0-2135 GCA_964658855.1 uncultured Mycobacterium sp. | reverse complement strand
ATGAACACCGACCAGCAGGCGGACATCCAAAAGCACTCGGTAGAGGTGCTGCACAGGGAGATCGGGTTCTTCCAGAAGGTGTCCGACGAGATCCACAACACCGTGCTCACCGTCGAGGATCTGGAACACGTCGCCAACGACATCAACGAGGAGGTCTCCAACCTCGACGACTTCTTCCGGCCGATCAAAAGCTATTTCTATTGGGACAAGCACTGTTTCGACATCCCGATCTGCTGGGCATTGAGATCGGTGTGGGACACCATCGACCAGATCGACCATCTGGCCGAGGACATCAACAAGACCCGGATCTCCCTGGTGGAGGTCGATAAGGCGTTCCCGAAGATCATCGCCGAACTCAAGGCCACGGCCGATGACACCGAAGCCCTGCGGGCCAAGCTGGTCAGCTCCTACGGGTCGTCGGATCTGGGCAACATCCAGACCGAGCAGACCTTCGACGACTCGATCAACGTCGGCAACGACTTCGACAAGGCGCGCAGCGACGACTTCTTCTACATCCCGCACGAGGGTTTCGACAACGAGGACGTCAAAACCGGTATGCAGCTGATGATGTCGCCGGACGGCAAGGCGGCCCGGTTCATCGTCACTCACGAGGGCAACGCGATGGGCCCCGAGGGTGTGGAGCACGTCGAGCAGTTTCCGGCGGCGATCACCACGATCTTGAAGGAGACCTCGCTGGCCGGCGCGAAGGTCTACATCGGTGGCTCGGCATCCAACAACGCCGACATCAAGCAGTACGCGATGTCCGATCTGCTGATCGCGGCCATCGCCGCCTTCGTGCTGATCTTCCTGATCATGATGTTCCTGACCCGAAGTCTGATGGCCGCCTTCGTGATTCCCAGCACGGTGGCGTTCTCCTTCGCGGGCGCCTTCGGGCTTTCCGTGCTCTTCTGGCAACACCTGATCGGGCTGCCGCTGCATTGGCTGATCCTGCCGCTGTCGTTCATCATCCTGGTGGCGGTCGGTTCGGACTACAACCTGCTGCTGATCGCCCGGGTCAAGGAGGAGCTGCACGCCGGATTGCACACCGGTCTGATCCGCGCGCTGGGCAGTACCGGCGGCGTGGTGACGTCCGCGGGTCTGGTGTTCGCATTCACCATGCTGGCAATGCTCATCAGCGATCTTCGGACCATCGGCCAGCTCGGATCCACCGTGTGCATCGGCCTGCTGCTCGACACACTGATCGTCCGCTCATTCGTGGTGCCATCGATCGTCACCATTCTCGGAAAGTGGTTCTGGTGGCCAACATTGGTGCGTTCACGCCCGCTGCCGCCGCAATCAAGGCTGACAGGAGTAGGACAATGAACTGGAACGTGTGGAACTACCTGACCGCGATCACGTTCGTGCTCGCCTTAGTCTTCGCCATGTGCGCTTCGATCTACGTCGGGCGCGTCCTGCGGCGAAAGCCGGTGGCGCTGACCAACGAAGTCAACAGCGTCCCAACGGTTCTGGGCAAGCTACGCAAGCGCGTGGCGCTCGAGGATTACGAAAAGCCGCTTGCCAACCAGATCGTTGACGCCCGCAGACCGCTGATGGCTTTCTCGATCCCGGCGGCATTCTTCACCGTGGGGGCGTTCTACATCTTCGGCAGCCTCGAGCATCTGCACGGCGCCCAGCCGTCCGAGCGGACCTACCTCGGGTTCATCCCGATGATCACTTCGACGAACCTTACGATGCGAATGTTTCTCAGTGGTCGGCTGAAAAGCCGGATCGACGAAGCGGCGGCGGAATCGCCGTCCAGCGACGACACCGCGCCGATCAGAATCCCGTCGGGTCTTGCAGCGCAAGGATAGTCGGGACCGAGCGTTTTACCCCGGCCTGGCGAACACCAACAGCCGAGCCTTACTGCTCTGGCGGACTTCACCATCCTGGTTCAGGGTGTCGAAGGCGATGGTGACGAACCCGCGGGTGGCATTCGGCTTGGTGGTGTGTACGTCGACAACCTCGCCATCCACGTGGAGCTGGTCGCCAGGCCGTGTCGCGGTGGGCCAGGCGACCTCACCGCCGGCACCGATGATCCCGTTGGCCAAGGGCATACCCGAGGTGACCAGCAGGCGCATGGTGATGGCGGCGGTGTGCCAGCCGCTGGCCGCGAGTCCTTTGAAGAAGGTCCCGCG
>CBAAAS010000630.1:0-2163 GCA_964658855.1 uncultured Mycobacterium sp. | reverse complement strand
GCTTGACGAACTTGGCGGTCTTGCCGCTGGTGAGACCGGCCATGTCCTGCCAGACCAAGACCTGGGCGTCGCAGTTGCGGCCCGCGCCGATACCGACCGTCGGGATCGTCAACTTGCCGGTGATCTGGGTAGCCAGCTCGGCCGGCACCATCTCCATCACCACGGAGAACGCCCCGGCCTCGGCGACGGCGATCGCATCGTGGATGGTCTGCTCGGCGGCGTCCCCACGCCCTTGCACCCGGAAGCCGCCCAAGGTGTTGACGCTCTGGGGGGTGAAGCCGATGTGGGCCATCACCGGGATGCCGGCGGCGGAGAGAGCGGCGATTTGCGGGGCGACCCGCTCGCCGCCTTCCAGCTTCACCGCATGCGCGCCGGCTTCCTTCATGAAGCGGATCGCGGCGTCCAGCGCGGCACCGGGGCCGGCCTCATAACTTCCGAACGGCAGGTCCGCGACCACCAGAGCATGCGGGGCGCCGCGCACGACGCCACGCACCAACGGAATCAATTCGTCGATGGAGACAGGCACGGTGGTGTCGTAGCCGTAGACGACGTTGGCCGCTGAATCGCCGACCAGCAGCACCGGGATGCCGGCGTCGTCGAAAATGCGGGCGGTCGAGTAGTCGTAGGCCGTGAGCATTGCCCACTTGTGGCCTTCGGCTTTCATTTTCTGAAGGTGGTGAATACGGGTCTTGGTCCGCGGCACGGCCTGCGAAGAAGACAGGGCGCCATAAACAGTCTGTTCAGACATCATTGTCCCTAGTGGTGGTCGGTTCGATCCTCGAGGCCCAACAGGGTCCCCGGGTTCGTCTGACCCGACCAGTGTGCCACTTCAGGGCCACCGTGTGGAGGCCCACCCCCAGTGGATTTCCTCACACGGTGGCCCATCGGGCAATTCCGGTACCGCCTGTCGGCGGCGGACATACCATCGGCGCATGCAGCGCCTCAGCGGACTCGATGCCAGCTTCCTCTACCTCGAAACTCCATCGCAGCCCTTGCATGTCTGCTCAATTCTTGAGCTCGACACGTCGACGACCCCGGGCGGCTACACCTTTGACAAGCTCCGCGACGAATTGGCGTTGCGCATCAAGGCGATGCCGCAGTTCCGCGAGAAACTGGCCGACAGCGCTTTCAATCTGGACCATCCGGTGTGGGTGGATGACAACAACTTTGATGTGAATCGGCATCTGCACCGGATCGGCCTTCCGCCACCGGGTGGGCGCATCGAGCTGGCCGAAATCTGCGGGCACATCGCCTCGTTGCCGCTAGACCGCACCCGTCCGCTGTGGGAGATGTGGGTGATCGAGGGTGTGGCGGGTACCGATGCCCAGCAGGGCGGCCGCCTGGCGGTGATGACCAAGGTGCACCACGCCGCCGTGGACGGCGTGACCGGTGCCAACCTGATGTCACAGCTCTGCAGCACCGAGGCGGACGCACCCGCCCCGGATCCGGTCGACGGCGTCGGTGGTGCCAACGACTTCGAGATCGCGTTCACCGGAGCGCTCAAGTTCGCCGCGCGTCCGATGCGCTTGGCCAGTGCGCTGACCGGCACCGCATCGACGGTGGTCAACACGGTATTGCGGGCGCGCAGCGGCCAGACGATGGCGCCGCCGTTCGCGGCCCCGCGAACCGCGTTCAACGACACGATCACCCCGCACCGCAACGTCGCCTTTGCGCAGTTGGACCTCGAGGACATCAAGAAGGTCAAAGATCACTTCGGCGTGAAGGTCAACGATGTGGTGTTGGCGCTGGTGTCCGGCGTGCTGAGGCAATTCCTGCTCGATCGTGGCGAACTGCCGGACTCGCCGCTGATCGCGATGGTTCCGGTGTCCGTGCACGACAAATCGGATCGGCCTGGGCGCAACCAGGTTTCGGGCATGTTCTCCAGCCTGCAGACCCACATCGCCGACCCGGTAGAGCGGATCAAGGCCATCGCTGATGCGAATTCGGTTGCTAAGCAACACAGTTCGGCTATCAAAGCCACGCTTTTGCAGGACTGGTCGCAGTTTGCGGCGCCCGCCGTGTTCGGTATGGCGATGCGGGCCTACGCCCGGACCAGTCTCACCAAACGCCTGCCGGTGCACAATCTGGTGGTCTCCAACGTCCCGGGCCCCCAGCAGGCGCTGTATTTCCTGCCGGATGGTGTTTTCCCAGCCGGTCCCCTCC
>CBAAAS010000629.1:0-2167 GCA_964658855.1 uncultured Mycobacterium sp. | reverse complement strand
GGCGACGTCGAGATCGAGGGGCACCACACCATCGAGGACACCGCGATCGTGCTCGGCCAGGCGCTGGGCCAGGCGCTCGGCGACAAGAAAGGCATCCGCCGGTTCGGCGATGCGTTCATTCCGATGGACGAGACACTTGCCCACGCGATCGTCGACGTCTCCGGCCGGCCCTACTGTGTGCACACCGGGGAGCCGGATCACTTGCGGCACACAACGATCGCCGGCAGCTCGGTGCCATATCACACGGTGATCAACCGGCACGTATTCGAGACGCTGGCCAACAACGCGCGCATCGCACTGCATGTTCGGGTGCTTTACGGCCGCGACCCACACCACATCACCGAGGCGCAGTACAAGGCGGTCGCCCGGGCGTTGCGGCAGGCGGTCGAGGCCGATCCGCGAGTGTCCGGCGTGCCGTCCACCAAAGGTGCTCTGTGAGAGCAAAGTCCGTCGTGGTGCTTGACTACGGCTCGGGTAACCTTCGTTCGGCTCAACGCGCGCTCGAGCGCGTCGGCGCCGAGGTCGAGGTGACCGCTGATCTCGAAAAGGCAGCTGCTGCAGACGGACTGGTGGTACCCGGAGTGGGCGCCTTCGAGGCATGCATGACCGGGTTGCGGGAGATCAACGGGCAGCAGGTCATCGCCGAGCGGATTGCGGCGCGGCGGCCGGTGCTGGGTGTGTGCGTCGGTATGCAGATCCTGTTCGCCCGCGGTGTCGAGTTCGGCGTGGAGAGCACCGGCTGCGGTCAGTGGCCGGGAGCCGTGACCCGGCTGGACGCGCCGGTGATCCCGCACATGGGCTGGAATGTGGTTTCGGCCGCGCCCGGCAGCGCGCTGTTCAAAGGCCTGGACACCGATTCCCGGTTCTACTTCGTGCATTCGTATGCCGCGCAGAGGTGGGACGGCAATGCCGACGCGCTGCAGACATGGGCTACCCACGGGGTGCCGTTCCTGGCCGCGGTCGAGGATGGTCCATTGGTCGCTACCCAATTTCACCCGGAGAAGAGCGGTGATGCCGGAGCGGCTGTATTGAGTAATTGGGTTGAAGGGTTATGACGTGCCGTTGATTTTGTTGCCCGCTGTCGACGTGGTCGAGGGCCGGGCTGTGCGCTTGGTGCAGGGCAAGGCCGGCAGCGAAACCGAGTACGGCTCGGCGCTGGATGCTGCGCTGGGCTGGCAACGTGATGGCGCCGAGTGGGTGCACCTGGTCGACCTGGACGCGGCGTTCGGCCGAGGGTCTAATCGCGAGCTGCTGGCCGAGGTGGTGGGCAAGCTCGACGTGAAGGTCGAACTCTCCGGCGGCATTCGCGACGACGACTCGCTGTCGGCCGCCCTGGCCACCGGCTGCGCCCGGGTCAATCTCGGGACGGCCGCCCTGGAGAACCCGCAGTGGTGCGCGGCAGCGATCGCCGAGCATGGCGAAAAAGTCGCGGTGGGTCTCGATGTGCAAATCATCGACGGCGATCATCGGCTACGGGGTCGCGGTTGGGAGACCGACGGTGGCGATATGTGGCAGGTGTTAGATCGTCTTGACCGCGAAGGCTGTTCGCGCTTCGTCGTCACCGACGTCACCAAGGACGGCACGTTGACCGGACCCAACCTCGACTTGCTGCGTGCGGTCGCCGACCGCACCGATATTCCGGTGATCGCCTCCGGTGGTGTGTCGAGCCTGGACGATCTGCGTGCCATCGCCACCTTGACCGACATTGGCGTAGAGGGCGCAATCGTCGGCAAGGCGCTCTACGCCGGACGATTCACGCTGCCGCAGGCGCTGGCCGCGGTGGCGGGTTAGGCCGCAATGGATCTCGAGGCTCTGGTCGCCAAGGCGTCGGCGATCCTCGATGCCGCCGCAAAGCCGTTCGTCGCCGGTCATCGAGCGGATTCCGCGGTCAGCAAGCGTGGCGACGACTTCGCCACCAACGTCGATCTGGCCATCGAGCGCCAAGTCGTCGACGCGCTGGTGTCGGCGACCGGGATCCTGGTGCACGGTGAAGAGTTCGGTGGCGCCGACCTCGACTCGGAATGGGTGTGGGTGCTCGATCCCGTGGACGGGACATTCAACTACGCGGCCGGATCGCCGATGGCCGCGATTCTGCTGGGCCTGCTGCACGATGGTGACCCGGTTGCCGGACTGACCTGGTTGCCGTTCATGAACGAGCGCTACGCCG
>CBAAAS010000628.1:0-2185 GCA_964658855.1 uncultured Mycobacterium sp. | reverse complement strand
CGTTCCGGATCGTCAGCGAAATCCGGTGCCTTGGACCAAGATCCGCCGCTCTTGCCGTTGCCGGCCGAGGCCGGCTCGTCATGGCTCTCGTGATCGCCATGAAGCATCAGCATCGACCGGGCGAGCCGATCGACGTCAGGCGGCTGGTCCGACGGGCTCATGTAGCGGGCTGCTCGGCCTTCGCTTCTGACTCCGAAGCCTGCTGCTTGAGGTTCTCGTCGACCTCGACGTGCCACTTCTCGTTGGCGATGGTGGTGTCCACCTCGATCTCGAAACGGTCCGTCATGTCCGGCGTGACGTCGGCGACGTCGACGTAGAACTGCTGATACCAGCGGCGCATCTGGTACACGGCGCCGTCTTCCTCGACCAGCAGCGGGTTGTCGATCCGGGTCTTGTGCTTCCAGATCTCGACGTCCTGCAGGAATCCCTTGCTGACGCCCTCGGTGAAGACCCTGGCCAGCTTGTTGGTCATCTTCTCGTCCATGCCCTTGGGCTTTTCGACGATGACACCCCACTGCAGGACGAACGAATCCTGCGTGACCGGGTAGTGGCAGTTGATCAGGATCGACTCGGCCTTGTAGTCGCCGTACTTGTTGTGCAGCCAGTTGATCATGAACGACGGGCCGAAGTAGGACGCCTCCGAATCCAGATGCGCCTCACCGTACGAGGTGCCCAGGTCGTTCACGTCCGGCCGCCCGACGTTGTGCAGATACTGCGAAGCGATATGGCCTTCGAAAACGTTCTTGAAATAGGTCGGCAGACCGAAGTGGATGTAAAAGAAGTGCGCCATGTCGGTGACGTTGTCGATGATCTCGCGGCAGTTGGAGCCCTCGATGAGCATCGAGTTCCAGCGCCAGTCGGTCCACTCGTCGCTGGCGAACTCGGGAAGCTCGGGGACCCGCAATTCGGGCGGTGGCGGGTTGCCCTCATGGTCGTGCCAGACATACAGCAACCCACTGCGCACGTCGGTGGTCCAGGAGCGGGTCCGGGCCAACCGTGGAGTGCGCTTGGCGTAAGGCACCAGCTTGCATTTGCCGTCCCCGCCCCAGCGCCAGTCGTGGAATGGGCAGGCGACCTCGTCGCCCTTGATGGTGCCTTGTGCCAGGTTGCCGCCCATGTGCCGGCAGTATCCGTCCAGCACGTGTAGATCACCGTGCGAGTCGGCGAACACCACGAGGTGAGTTCCGAACGCCTCGATGCCGTGCGGTTCACCGTCCTGGTAGTCCTTGACCGGGCCCAGGCAGTGCCAGCCGCGGGCATACCGGTCGGGCAGGGTGCCGGCGTCGATCTCGCGAACAGCAGCAGTCTCGATAGCCATGACGCCTCCAGGTTTCTTGGCTTCTAACTAGAACACGTTACAGTTTTTACTGCGGATCGCGCAATGAACACCGATATCTGCCGCCAGGCAAGCGGCTTGTCGTTGGGGGTTACCCGGCCTGCGGTATATCTGAACGATGCCGCTGTATGCCTTTGAAGGCCGAGCACCGAGGGTTGATCCGACCGCCTTCGTTGCCCCCACCGCTACCCTGATCGGCGATGTGACGGTCGAGGCCGGAGCGTCGGTGTGGTTCAACACCGTGCTGCGCGCCGACTACGGGCCCGTGATCGTGCGCGAGGGTGCGAACGTGCAGGACGGCTCCGTGCTGCACTCACCGCCCGGCATCCCCGTCGACATCGGTCCCGGAGCAACCGTCGCGCATATGTGCATCATCCACGGCGCCCACATCGGGGCCGAGGCGCTGATCGCCAACCACGCCACGGTGCTCGATGGCGCGGTGATCGGTGCGCGCACCCTGGTCGCGGCCGGCGCGCTGGTGACCGGCGGCACCAAGATCCCGGCCGAGATGCTGGTGGTCGGAGCGCCGGCCACCATCAAGGGGCCGATCGCGGGTACCGGTGCCGAGATGTGGGTGAAGGTGAACCCGAAGGCCTACCAAGAACTCGCTCAGCGTTATCTGACCGGGCTGCAACCGCTTTAGATCTTGCGTGCGCTCGCGGTGGCTTGGTCGACCTCCCAGTAAGCGCGCAGCGCCAGCAGCCTGCCATCGCTGTCGGCTTTGTAGGTGAACACCCCTTCAGCGGTGACCTGGTGTCCTGCCGCGGTGATCAGAATGTGGCCGACGTTGGCTTCCTCGTTGCCGCACTGGTAGGTGTCGCGGAAGACGAATTCGATCTTGTCGGTCGG
>CBAAAS010000627.1:0-2190 GCA_964658855.1 uncultured Mycobacterium sp. | reverse complement strand
TCCCATTCGCTGAGCACATTGCCGTCCGCGTCGAGTTCGCGGGCCACCACCCGGACCCCACCGGACTTGCGGTCGATGTCGATGTGGGCATCAGGCTGATGCCCCTCGGTGTGACGGTAGGCGCTCAGCACCGCGGCCTTGACGTCCTCGAGCAGGTCGTCGAATGAGATGCCGCGTTCTGCGACGATCGTGTGCAAAGCACCCATGTCGATGTTCATGCGCCGCTCTCCGTCTCCGCGCTTCGATCGGCCCTATCGACCCCGGCCAGTTCCAGCTCACGTTGTGGAGGCTGCGAAAACTCCACCTGGACAACAGCTTTGGCGGCATCGCTGAGTGGGATCGGTCGCACCGCCCAGTTCCGGCCGTCGCGAATCACCACATCTAGCGTGCCGTCGCGGATCTCGCCGACCCGTCCGCTGACCTGCGTCCCGTCCGTCAGCGTCAGATCGACCTTGCGGCCCCGCGCGCGGCGAAAGTGTTTCTCGGTGGTCAAAGGACGATCGATGCCCGGCGAGCTGACTTCCAGGACGTAGGTGCCGGCGATATCGCGTTTCTCGTCCAGCAGATCCGAGGCCGAACGAGACAGCGCGGCAACGGTGTCCAAGTTCAGGGCGGTGTCGCCCGCAGCGATCACGGTGATCCGTGGCGGCCGCGACCGTTCGTCGATGACGACATCTTCGATTTCGTAGCCGGCGCGCGCGAACTCATCATCGAGCAGCTCGATCACCTGCGTCTGCGATGGTAGCCCGGTGGCCACGGCGAGCTCCTCATCTTGAGTTGTCGAGTCGGTCAGCCCGGGGTGCCAGAAATCCGGCGATCCCGACGAGCAGCCTTCAACGATACGCCAGGAGAGCGTTGTAAGACGTGATCGCGAAGAGGTCACCTGGCGTTACGGTCGGCCGTTGCGGCAATGGCAGGATGTGGCAATGCTGCGCACCGAGCCCGGTTTTGAGCCGGTCGTCAACCGACGACGGGTGTTGACGGGCGGCGTCGCGCTCGCCGTGGTCGCCCTTGCGACGCCCGCGTGCAGCTCGCCGCCCGCGCCGCCGGCCGTCGACGAACTCGAAGCTCAGTTGACCCTGGCGAACCAGGACAGTGAGCTAGCCACCCATGCGGCCGCGGGCGCGTCACCGGCAGTCAGCGCAGCGCTCACGCAGGTTGCCGGCGAACGCACGCGGCACGCGCAGGCCCTTGCCAGCGAGATCAAGCGCGTGGCCCCGACGACTTCAGCGTCTGCCGCGACGACCAGTCCGACCACCACCGCGTCGACAGCCGCTACTCCCCCTCCGCCGGTGGCCGACGTGGTCACGTCACTACGGGCGTCGGCGGAAAGCGCCGCCAAGCTGGCGAGCAGCCTGTCGGGTTATCGCGCCGGGCTGCTGGGCTCGATCGCCGCGTCGTGTACGGCGTCCTACAGCGTCGCGCTGGCATCCGGAACGGCCGCGTCGTGACATCCGCCGAGCCGTCGCCGGCCGACGCCGCGCTGTGCGCCGCCCTGGCCAACGAGCACGCTGTCGTCTACGGGTACGGGATCGTGTCGGCGCGCTGCGCGCCGGAGGTCAACACACTGGTCTCGTTCGCGCTCAATCAGCACCGCCAGCGTCGCGACCAGGTCATCTCGATGCTGGCCGGCCGCAAGGTCCCGGCGCCGGTGGCCGCTGCCGGTTATCAGCTGCCGATGCCGGTCGACACTCCCACCGACGCCGACACACTGGCCGCGCGGATGGAAAAGGACACCGAGGCCGTGTGGCGCGCGTTCATCGAGCAGGCCCAGAGCAGCGAGGACCGGACGTTCGGCGTGACGGCACTGACTCAGAGCGCAGTATTGGCCGCGAGGTGGAAGCAGCAGCTCGGCGACTCGCCGATCACCACGGCCTTCCCCGGCGCCGATTAGCTAGCCGGAGACAGCCGCGACGACGTCGGTGGCAAGACTCGCGCCGACCGGCAATTCGCGGGTTTCACCGCTGAACCGGTTGCGCAGCTCGACCTTTCCGTCAGCCCAGCCACGCCCCACCACGACGATCCATGGCACACCGAGCAGCTCGGCATCCTTGAACTTCACCCCGGGTGACGCCGTCCGGTCGTCGAGCAGCACCTCGATGCCCAGCCGATCCAGATCGGTGGCCAACCCGGTGGCGCCGGTCCGCGCTTCGGCGTCCTTATTGGCGATCACCAGATGCACGTCGAACG
>CBAAAS010000626.1:0-2191 GCA_964658855.1 uncultured Mycobacterium sp. | reverse complement strand
CTTTGTAGCTTCAACCAGGGGGGCGGGTTAGATTTCGTCTGAAGGCGTGGGTACGGTCGTCACCGCTGGCTGGACTACCTGGCCAGGACAAACAAAAGATCGAAATCTGTTGCTGATTAATACGGAGGAATCGTGGCCCTTCCCCAGTTGACCGACGAGCAGCGCGCGGCAGCGTTGGAGAAGGCTGCCGCCGCACGCCGAGCGCGAGCCGAGCTCAAAGACCGGCTGAAGCGCGGCGGCACCAATCTTCAGCAGGTGCTCAAGGATGCCGAGTCCGATGAGGTCTTGGGCAAGATGAAGGTTTCCGCGTTGCTGGAGGCATTGCCGAAGGTGGGCAAGGTCAAGGCGCAGGAAATCATGACTGAGCTGGAGATCGCCCCGACGCGCCGTCTGCGCGGCCTCGGCGACCGCCAGCGCAAGGCTCTGCTGGAAAAGTTCGACTTCACCGCCTGAGTCCGGCGACGATGCAGGCCGCAGGGCCTGAGGGAGAGCCGGGCGACAGCTCAGGCTTCTCCCGGGCGAGTCGTTGAGCACCGACGGGGGACCGGTCGGCACGGGACGTGTTGTCGTGCTGTCCGGTCCGTCCGCGGTGGGCAAATCAACACTGGTCCGCTGTCTTCGCGAGCGGATTTCAGATCTTCACTTCAGCGTCTCGGCGACCACCCGGGCCCCACGGCCCGGAGAGGTCGACGGGGTCGACTACCACTTCGTGTCGGCGGACCGTTTCCAGCAATTGATCGATGACGGCTCGCTTCTGGAATGGGCCGAAATCCACGGTGGCCTGCACCGATCGGGCACGGTGGCCGACTCTGTCCGCGAGGCTGTCACCGCCGGATACCCGGTACTCATCGAGGTCGACCTGGCCGGCGCCCGCGCGGTGAAGCAGGCCATGCCGGAAGCGATCACGGTCTTCCTGGCGCCGCCGGACTGGGCGGCTTTGGAGGCCCGGCTGGTCGGTCGCGGGACCGAGACACCCGAGGTGATTGAGCGCCGGTTGGCCACCGCACGCACCGAATTAGCGGCCCAGAATGACTTCGACGAGGTCGTGGTAAATCGTCAATTGGAAACAGCGTGCTCAGAATTGGTATCATTGCTGGTCGGACCCGCGCCGAAAACGGCGTGACCCTCCAACCAGACTCGATTCACCCTCGAGTCCCACATGGCCACCGGCCGCCAGGAGAAAATTTACGTGAGTAGTTCGCAGCCCGACGCATCGTTGACCGCCGTCCCCGACCAGTTCGACCCGTCGGCAGGTGGCATCGGCGCGTACGACACGCCGTTGGGTATCACCAACCCGCCCATCGACGAGCTGCTCGCGCGGGTGTCCAGCAAGTACGCCCTGGTGATCTACGCGGCCAAGCGTGCGCGCCAGATCAACGACTACTACAACCAGCTCGGCGAGGGCATCCTCGAATACGTCGGCCCGCTGGTCGAGCCGGGCCTGCAGGAGAAGCCGCTGTCGATCGCGATGCGCGAGATCCACAGCGACCTGCTCGAGCACACCGAAGGCGAATAGCGGTATCGCGGTGGGCCTGTAATGAGCCTCTCGAGTGAGAACCGGACGGACCGCAAGCGGATCGTCGTGGGCGTCGCTGGGGGCATCGCCGCATACAAGGCCGCCACCGTCGTCCGTCAGCTCACCGAGGCCGGCCACCAGGTCCGCGTCATCCCTACCGAGTCCGCGCTGCGGTTCGTCGGGGCCGCCACCTTCGAAGCGCTGTCCGGCGAACCGGTCCAGACCGGGGTTTTCGAGAATGTGCCGCGGGTGCCGCATGTCGCGATCGGGCAAGGCGCCGATCTCGTCGTCGTCGCGCCGGCCACCGCCGACCTGCTGGCGCGTGCCACCCATGGCCGCGCCGACGATCTACTGACCGCCACGCTGCTCACCGCGCGATGTCCGGTGCTGTTCGCTCCGGCCATGCACACCGAGATGTGGCAGCACCCCGCCACCGTCGAGAACGTCGCCACGCTGCGGCGCCGCGGCGTAGTGGTGCTCGAACCGGCATCGGGGCGGCTGACCGGGGAGGACAGTGGCGCCGGCCGGCTGCCCGAAGCCGAAGAGATCACCACCTTCGCCCAGCTGCTGCTGGACCGCCATGACGCGATGCCCTACGACCTGGCCGGTGTCAGACTGCTGGTCACCGCCGGGGGCACCCGCGAACCGATCGACCCGGTCCGCTTCATCGGCAAC
>CBAAAS010000625.1:0-2194 GCA_964658855.1 uncultured Mycobacterium sp. | reverse complement strand
CGGACTTCCTTTTCCGGCCGGCGCCCCAGTTCCCGCGGGCGTTCCACTGCCCGTTGCCGTTCCGGCTGGTGCTCCGCTGATCGCGTTGGGCGGCCTGCCGGGCGCGCCAATCGTGGACATGGCCGGTGTTGCAGGGGGCAAGGGTGCCCCCACCGGTTCGGCGCCGACGAGCGGCCCGATGCCCGGCCAGCCGCTGCCGCCTGGTCCCACTGGATAAAGCCGCAAGGAAAAGCCCCCCGAGTCAAGCCGGGGGGCTTTTCCTTGTCAGGATGAAAAACGCTGCGCGCGTTACTCCTTGACCACCACTGGGTCACCGATGTTGACCGTGTTGAAATACCACTCGGCATCGGCAGGGCTCAGGCTGATGCAGCCGTGGCTGACGTTTTCGCGACCCAGGGACTGAACGGCCCACGGGGCCGCGTGCACGAAGAGCCCGCGGTTGGTGAAGCGGGTGGCGTACTCCACCGGGGTCTTGTAGCCCTCCGGGTCGGTGATCGGAACACCGACGCTGCTCGAATCCATAATCACCGTGCGCTCTTTCGAGAGCACTGTATAGACGCCGACCGGCGTAGGGAAGTGCGGGCGGCCCATCGAGGCCGGCATCACGCCTGGTTCGCCGAGGTGCAGTTGGTGGTGCGGTGCCGGCAGCTGTTGCGAGGGCGTCCTCGGAACCCCGTCGACACTGACGGTGAACGTGTGGTCAGAGATATCGGCGACGCCGAGCACTGCGGGCCCCGTCTTGATCTCTGCCGACGCGCCGCCGACCGATAAGGCAATGGTGCTGTGCGCCGGCCATAATCGATCTGGAACCCATTGCGCGACATCGTTTTTGATCCACTCGAACTTGCCGGTCATCGACGGCGAAGACGTGATGTGTACGGCGCGTTCCGCAGCCTTGCGGTTGAGGACGGGTGAGCGGAAGTTGATGATCACGGGGTGTGCGACACCGACAACCTGGCCTGTGGGACCTACTGAGGCCACCGGGAATTGGTACGACTGGTCCGATGCGGCCAGGCTTACGCCCGAGGGGCCGGTGACCACGGATGCGGCGGCACCAGCCGCCACCAATGCAGATCTGAGGACCGCGCGCATGCACCCATTCCTTTAGTAGACGAGGTTGCAATAGCGATCGTAGGCATGTCCGGAATATTGGAAGTGCAAGGGCGCGTGCGGATTCGATAAAGCCTTGGTCACGTTTCGGCGACGTACCGGGCGAACCGCAGGAACGCGGCTCAGGCGAGCGCCCGATTATCCTGAACTTGCCTGGCCCAGCAAGCGCGAATCGCTGGTCTCCGCATCGCTGCGGGTCAACCCAAAGTGATCGAACAGCCCAGTTACCTGCAAGACACGGTCGAGGAACTGCGGGCGATGTTCGAGGTGGAGCGCTATTCCGGCTTCGGATGCGCGCTCGTGCAGCATCAAGAGCCTGGACAGCGCCGCCGAGTCCAAAAACGTCAACTCGCTGAAGTCGAGGTGAAGATCGCTCACACCGTGCCCCGCGAGCAGTCGCGAAGCGACCTGCACGAGGTCATCAGTGGTCTGGTAGTCGAGATCGCCGGCCACTCGAATGGAGGCCGACTGTGCAGCACTGGTGATCGTCAAGGAATAAGTCATGGTCTCAGTTGGGGGTCGGTCGCCGAACTCTGCTTGTCGGCGAGGGTGGTTGGTGTTGCGAGATGCTTACCCACAAGGTCGCGGCTGGGAAACACGTGTGACCGCAGAAACACCTCGGCCCGCTATGAGAAAGTCCACAACGCGGGCGGTGTCCTCGGCAGTCAGCGCATCGTTTTGCTGCCTCCGATCTTGATATTCGGCATCTGCGGCTGAGCCAGGGTCGCTACGGTCAACAGAACGAACGACGGAGGTGTCATGACGGGCCAGATTCCATTGGTCGACTATCTGGTGCTCGACGATGGCGACCCCCACCTCGTCGCGCAGGAATGCACAAACTGCGGCGCGCGATTTTTTGATCGGCGCAATGCCTGCGCCAGTTGTTTCGCGTCAGACTTCACCACGGTTGCGGTGTCCACCGAGGGCACGGTCCGCGCGTTCACCATCGTCACCTTCGCCGCACCAGGCATTCCCATCCCATTCGTCGCCTCCGTCGTGGACTGCGACGGCACTCAGGTGCGCACCAATCTGGTGAACATCGAGCCCAATCCCGAATACATCCACGACGGCATGAAGGTGCGGC
>CBAAAS010000624.1:0-2222 GCA_964658855.1 uncultured Mycobacterium sp. | reverse complement strand
TGCTGCTGGCCGGCGACGCCGCGCACCTGATGCCGGTGTGGCAGGGGCAGGGCTACAACAGCGGCATCCGCGACGCGACGAACCTCGGCTGGAAGCTCGCCGCCGTGGTCAACGGTTACGCCGAGGACGCGCTGCTCGACACCTACGACATCGAGCGCCGCAAGCACGCCCGGGCGATGATCGACCTGTCGACCATGGTGGGGCGCGTCATCTCACCAACCAACCGCCATGTCGCCGCGGCCCGCGACCTGTTGGTGCGATCGGCGTCAATTGTGCCCTCGCTCAAACGATATGTGCTCGAGATGCGGTTCAAACCGATGCCGCGATACGAGCAGGGCGCTGTGGTGCATCCCGAGCCGCGGCGGGCGGACTCCCCGGTGGGGACGTTGTTCGTCCAACCCCGGGTGGATACCCGAGAGCAACAGGACGTCCTGCTCGACGATCTACTCGGTGACGGGTTCGCCGTGATGTGCTGGAACAACAAGCCACGGGAGATCCTCGGTGCCAAAGCATTTGCGGACTGGCAGGCGCTGGGGGCGAAACTCGTCGCGGTCCGGCCGCTGCCTCAGCTGCATTGGGACGGCGACGACGATCCCGACGTGGTGGTGGTCGGTGACCGGACCGGCCATCTCAAAGCCTGGTTCGACGTGCACCAGGAGTCCGTGTTGTTCCTACGCCCCGATCGCTGCATCGCGGGTGCCTGCATAGCCCAGCTCGCCCCCGAATTGAGTGCCTCGCTTTTCGACGTCCTCACCTTGACACCGGGAGGAACCCGTGCCGCTAGCCCTGTGCTGTATGTCCCACAGCCCGCTGCTCAATCTGCCCGGACCGCCGCAGGACCTCCTTGACGACATTGACGGCGCACTCACGCAGGCAAGGGATTTCGTCGCGGCCTTCAACCCGGAGATCGTCGTCATCTTTGCCCCGGACCACTACAACGGCTTCTTCTACCGGACGATGCCGCCCTTCTGCATCGGCACGGACGCCCAAGGTGTCGGCGACTACGGCACGCACAAGGGACCACTCGACGTCCCCGAGGCCACCGCGGTCGCCTGCGCCAAAGCGGTGTTGTCGGCCGGCGTCGACGTCGCCATCTCGGCGAACATGGACGTCGACCACGGCACCGTTCAACCGCTGGAGAAGTTGTTCGGCAGCGCTACGGCGCGCCCGGTGATACCGATCTTCATCAACTCGGTTGCCACGCCGCTGGGTCCGTTGCATCGCTGCCACACGCTCGGCACCGCGGTCGGCAGCTATCTGGCCACCCTCAACAAGCGGGTGCTGGTGGTGGGATCCGGTGGACTGTCGCATGATCCGCCGGTTCCGACCTTGGCGACCGCCACACCTCAGATCGTGGATCGGATCGTGCACGGTAGGCCGATGACTCCGGAGCAGCGGTCGGCGCGGCAGACGGCGGTGATGGACGCGGCCAAGAGCTTCGCCGGTGGCCAGAGCCACCTTCGGGCGCTCAATCCCGAGTTCGATCAGAAATTCCTCGACATTATCGACGGCGGACATCTCGACGAACTGGACAACTGGTCGAATGCGTTCATCGCCGGCGAGGGCGGTAATTCGGCACACGAAATCCGTACCTGGGTAGCGGCTTTCGCGGCGCTGGCGGCGTCCGGCCCATATGAGACCGGCGTGCGGTACTACCGGCCGGCTCCGGAGTTGATCGCCGGGTTCGCGGTCAGGACGGCGGTACCGGTATGAGCGCCGACGACGATGCAGAGCGCAGCGATGAGGAGGAGCGGCGCCATATGACGGAGAGTTTCCACACGACCGTCGATGTACTGGTCATCGGCTCCGGCGGCGGTGGTATGACAGCGGCCTTGGCCGCGGAAGCCTCTGGGCTCACGACGCTGGTCGTCGAAAAGTCCAGCCAATTCGGCGGTTCCACCGCACTGTCAGGCGGCGGCATTTGGGTGCCGGGCGCGCCGGCGCAACGTCGGGCCGGCTATTCGCCCCCGCCCGACGAAGTCGTCGATTACCTGCGGCGGATCACCGACGGCTTGGTCAGCGACTCGCGGCTACGGCAATACGTCGACTCGGCGCCGGACATGATGGACTTCCTGGAAAAGCTGAGCCCGTGGCTGGAATTCGTTTGGAAGCCCGGTTACGCCGACTATTACCCGGAACTACCGGGTGGCTCCGAACTCGGTAGCACCATCAACGTTCCGCCGATCGATCTGCGCACACTGGCCGACGAGGAGCAAAACCTC
>CBAAAS010000623.1:0-2222 GCA_964658855.1 uncultured Mycobacterium sp. | reverse complement strand
CGCGCGGAGGTGTTCACCGCCGTCGCCAACGCCGTCCTGCTGATCGGGGTGGCCACTCTGATCCTGCGCGAGGCAATCGGGCGAATCGGGCAGGCACCCGAAGTGCCGGGCATCCCGATGATCGTCGTCGCGCTGACCGGGCTGGCGACCAACGCCGCCGTCGCGCTGCTGCTGCGTTCGCAGTCGACGCAGAGCCTGGCCGTCAAAGGCGCCTACATGGAGGTGATCGCCGACACCGTCGGCAGCGTGGGGGTGCTCATCGCCGGCATTGTCACCATCACCACGCACTGGCCGTACGCCGATGTGGTCGTCGCCGTCCTGGTCGCGCTTTGGGTGTTGCCCCGGGCGCTGTCGCTGGCCGCGGGCGCGCTGCGCATTCTGTCCGAAGCCTCGCCCAGCCACATCGACGTCGACGAGCTACGGGCCGCACTGGCGGCGGTCGACGGCGTGAGCGAGGTGCACGATCTGCACGTCTGGACGCTGGTGCCCGGCAAGGACATGGTGACCGCTCACTTGGCCGGTGCCGACAACTCGGCGCGAGTTCTTCACGAGGCCCAGGCGGTGCTGGCCGCGCGTGGACTCGACCACGCGACGATCCAGATCGAGCCGCCGGGCGACTGCTCAGTGGGCCTCTGAACCCGTCAGACCAGGCCGAGGCCTTCGCGGGCAGCGGGGTCACAGTCGTCGAGCAGATCCAGACACCTGGCCTGCTCGTCGGTCTCACCGATCGCGTCGGCCGCGCGCGCCAGCGCTGCCACACAACGCAGGAAACCCCGATTCGGTTCGTGCGAGAACGGGACCGGCCCGAAGCCCTTCCAACCGTTGCGGCGCAACTGATCCAGGCCACGGTGATACCCCGTGCGGGCGTAGGCGTAGGCGGTGATCGCCTTGTCGTCGGCCAGCGCATCCTCGGCCAGCGCCGCCCAGGCGACCGACGCCGACGGGTGCGCCGCGGCGACGGCGGTCGGGTTGTCGCCGGCGTCCAGTTGGGCCTCGGCGTCCGGGTCACCGGGCAACAAGGTCGGATTGGGTCCCAGCAGATCGTGCATCGGCGTCATGGCGCCATTGTGCCGTGCGACGGTGACGCCGCGACGCCGGGACTGCCGTCGGGTCGCTAAGCTTCAAAAGGTATTTCGAAACCGAAGAGGACAGCAGCGCCTATGCCCAATCCATCAGGGTCTGACCGCGACAACACCTCGGACTCGGCCGATCCAGGCGCCGCGGGAAACGCGGTGCGACCCGAGGCCGACACCGCTGTCGAACCCGCAGCCGGTGCGGACGAAAAGACGACCGAGAGTCCGCACGGGGCAGACCCGGCGACCGAGGTGATCGACCCGGCCGGATTGGAACAACAGCCGCCGATCCCCCAGCTTCAGCCGGGTGAACGTCGCTTCACCGCCCCGGGTTTCGATGCCAAGGAAACCGCGATCATCAACGCGGCCAGCGACCCTGCCACCGAGGTTTTCGCGCAGGGCAGGCAGTCCGTCGGCGGCCAACCGGCTTCGAGAACTGCTACGCCACAACTGATTCCGCCCCGACTGGGATCGAAGTTCCGGCCGTCAGGCCAGCGGAGCTGGGGCTGGGTGCTGGCGCTGATCCTGATCATCCTGGCGCTGGCCGCGATCGCCGTGCTGGGCACCGTGCTGATGACCCGCAATGACAGGAAATCCGGCGCGTCGCAGGAAGACCAGGTCCGCAACACGATCCAGAGCTTCGATGCCGCCGTGCAGACCGGCGATCTGACCAAGCTGCGCAGCCTGACCTGCGGCAGCATGCGCGACGACTACGTCAACTACAACCAGCGCGAGTGGAACGACACCTACCACCGGGTCGCGGCGGCCAAGCAGTATCCCGTCGTCGCCGACATCGACCAGGTCGTCGTCGACGGCACCCACGCCGAAGCCAACGTCACCGCGTTCATGGCGTACGCGCCGCAGACCCGCTCGACTCGCAGCTTTGATCTGCAGTACCGCGACGACCAGTGGAAGATCTGCGAATCCAGTTCCAGCTAAAGCCAATTGGCGCGGCGTCAGCGGGTGGTGAGGCTGACGAGATTCGTCGCCGTCACCCGGTGACGGATTTGCCGTTGCAGTGCAGGTCGTTGCAGGCCTCGATGACCCGCTCGGTCATCGCCGCTTCGGCTTTCTTGAGATAGCTGCGCGGGTCGTAGACCTTTTTGTTGCCCACTTCGCCGTCGACCTTCAGCACGCCGTCGTAGTTGG
>CBAAAS010000622.1:0-2224 GCA_964658855.1 uncultured Mycobacterium sp. | reverse complement strand
GCGCGATCGTCGCGATGAAAGACCGCGGCCGCGCCGATCTGCGGGCGCCGCTTTCCCGGTCGCTGGCACTCGGCATCCACCGCCTGCTGCAGTGGGGGCTGCTCGACGTGCCGCTGACCATCGTCGCGGCGCCGAGTCGCGGCTGGTCGGCCCGGCAGCGTGGAGGAGACCCGGTCACCCGGATCGCCACGCTGGCGGCCGCTGACCACCCCGGCATCACCGTGGTCCGCGCGCTGCGGATGAAGGCGTTGGCGCGCGACTCCGCCGGCCTCGACAGCGCAGCGCGCGAACGCAACGTCTCGGGTCGAGTGCTACTGACGCGGCGGCGCCTACCGCCCGGAGGCGAGCTCTTGTTGGTCGACGACATCGTCACGACCGGGGCCACGGCCCGCGAGTCGGTCCGGGTGTTGCAGGCGGCCGGGGCTCGGGTGACGGCTGTGCTGGCGCTAGCTGCGGCGTGAGTGTTTGTGAAGAACTCGCAACAGGTCGCGCGAAATGCTGGCACTGCCGCCCGTCGACGGTCTACCGTCGGAAACAAGCACCACAACGCCTCCAGGCAGCGCATCTGTTCGCAGCTCGAGGCGCCACCGTCGACGGTAGGGGGTGAATTTTCGACACCTTGCATCGGCGGGCGGACACTGACTTCTGACGACCCCGCCGACGCGAGCATCTGATAGCCAGGCGCGCACTCTGCGCGCAATGCGAGAGAAGGCGAGTTGTCAAGTATGTCAAGACAAACCGTGGATTCCGGACAGCTGCTCGATGAGCGCCCGGCCGACATCGACGAACACGAACCGACGGCAAATGCCGAGGTCGTCGTCAAAGGTCGCAACGTCGAAATTCCCGACCATTTCCGCATCTACGTCTCGCAAAAACTCGCCCGCCTGGAGCGACTCGACCGAAGCGTCTACCTGTTCGACGTCGAACTCGACCACGAACGCAATCGGCGCCAGCGCAAGTCCTGCCAGCACGTCGAGATCACCGCTCGCGGTCGCGGGCCGGTCGTCCGCGGCGAAGCGTGCGCCGACAGCTTCTACGGCGCCCTCGAGGCTGCGATCGCCAAGCTGGAGGGACGCTTGCGGCGTGTGAAAGATCGCCGCAAAGTCCACTACGGCGACAAGACCCCGGTGTCGCTGGCCGCCGCGACCGCGGTACTGCCAGATCCCGAGCCGGCCTTCGACGACATCGAGACGCCGCACTTCGGCGACCCGGGGGGCACCAACGGCCATCACCAGCCCGGCCGGGTGGTGCGCACCAAGGACCACGAGGCCAAGCCGATGTCGGTCGACGACGCGCTCTACGAGATGGAGCTCGTCGGCCACGACTTTTTCCTGTTCTACGACAGCCAGACCGAACGGCCTTCGGTGGTCTACCGGCGGCACGCATACGACTACGGACTGATTCGGCTGGCGTGACCCACTGACTGGCCTGACGTAAAAAGCTCCAGCTTGCTCGTCACCTAGGATGGGGGACGCCGAAGACGTCTGATCCGAAGAGGACCTAGGGGATTTAAGTGGTGCTGGATAAGTTGTTGCGCCTTGGTGAAGGTCGCATGATCAAGCGCCTCAAGCGGGTGGCCGAGTACGTCAACAGCTTGTCCGACGACATCGAGAAGCTCACCGACGCCGAACTCCAGGCCAAGACCCCGGAATTCCGGAAGCGGCACGCCGACGGGGAAAGCCTCGACGACCTGCTGCCCGAAGCGTTCGCGGTGGCTCGCGAGGCGGCTTGGCGGGTGCTCGACCAGCGGCACTTCGACGTGCAGGTGATGGGTGGAGCAGCGCTGCACTTCGGCAACGTCGCCGAGATGAAGACCGGTGAAGGCAAGACCCTGACCTCGGTGCTGCCGGCCTACCTCAACGGCATCGGCGGCAAGGGCGTGCACGTCGTCACCGTCAACGACTATCTGGCCAAACGCGACAGCGAGTGGATGGGCCGGGTGCACCGCTTCCTGGGTCTGGACGTCGGCGTGATCCTGTCGCAGATGACCCCCGACGAGCGCCGCGTCGCCTATGCCGCCGACATCACCTACGGCACCAACAACGAATTCGGCTTCGACTACCTTCGCGACAACATGAAGTTCGAAATGAACGAGACCGTGCAGCGCGGCCACTACTACTGCATCGTCGACGAGGTCGACTCCATCCTCATCGACGAGGCCCGCACGCCGCTCATCATCTCCGGCCCGACCGACAAGACCACCGACAAATACGCCATCGCCAAT
>CBAAAS010000621.1:0-2227 GCA_964658855.1 uncultured Mycobacterium sp. | reverse complement strand
ACTCGGCGAAATCCAGCTCACCCCGCATGGCGGCGTCGGTGATCGCGGCGACGGCCTGCTCGGCGCCCGCTCGCGCCGCGAGCATCTCGATGACCTCCTGCTGAATCAGCGTCGAGTCGACGTCGAACACGATGAGCCGCTTGGCCCGACGCGCGATGCTGTAGTCCTCCAACGCGACGTCGACACCCACGTCGGCGGCAACACGGGTCAGCACCTCCTGCAACTGTCCCCCGCCGCCGGCCGGCACCGACACCCGCAGCTCCAGACCCGTGACCGGATAGTCGGAGACGCCGCGGATGAGGTCGATGTTGACGCCCAATGCCGCCACCTCGCGCGCGACGGCACCGAACGCCTCAGCGGTGATCGGACGGCCCAACACCATGATCGTGTGGGTCGAAGGCTCCCGGATGATTCGCAGATCGTCGCTGCGCTCGATGCTGACGTCCAACCCGACAGAGTGGATAGCAGCTTCTACTTCGTCCCGAAAAGCCTCGCCTTCAACGACTTCCACCGGCGCCGTCACCAGTACGCCCAGCGTGAGCCGAGCTCTGATCACCACCTGCTCGACGTTGAGCAACTCGACTTTGTGTCCCGAGAGGACTTCGAAGAGCGCAGACGTCACGCCAGGCTTGTCGTGACCGGTGACAGTGATCAACGCTGACACCTTGCGGGGCGTACTCACCCCAGAGTGTCTCCGAGAGAAGCGATCACGAACGAACTTGGACGTCGTCGGCTCGGGTGACGTCGCCGTCCGACGGTCCGTGCGACCGGCCTACGTGAGCCTCGGCGCGTATCCGCTCGACCATGTGCGGGTAGTGCAACTCGAACGCCGGGCGCTCGGAGCGGATGCGCGGCAGCTCGGTGAAGTTGTGCCGCGGCGGCGGGCAACTGGTTGCCCATTCCAGCGAGTTGCCGTAACCCCACGGGTCGTCGACGGTGACCACTTCGCCGTAGCGCCAGCTCCTGAAGACGTTCCAGACGAACGGAATCATCGATACGCCGAGGATGAACGCGCCGATCGTCGACACGACGTTGTAGGGCTGGAACCCGTCGGTCGGCAGGTAGTCGGCGTAACGACGCGGCATGCCCAGGTCGCCCAGCCAGTGCTGGATCAGGAACGTCGTGTGGAAGCCGATGAACGTCAACCAGAAGTGCAGCTTGCCCAGTCGCTCGTCGAGCAGCCGGCCGGTCATCTTGGGGAACCAGAAGTACACGCCGGCGAAGGTCGCGAACACGATCGTGCCGAACAGCACGTAGTGGAAGTGCGCGACGACGAAGTAGCTGTCGGTGACGTGGAAGTCCAGGGGCGGACTGGCCAGCAGCACACCGGTCAGACCACCTAACAAGAAGGTGATCAAGAAGCCGATCGAGAACAGCATCGGCGTCTCGAAGGTCAACTGCCCCTTCCACATCGTGCCAACCCAGTTGAAGAACTTGATCCCGGTCGGCACCGCGATCAGGTAGGTCATGAACGAGAAGAACGGCAACAGCACCGCGCCGGTGGCGAACATGTGGTGCGCCCACACCGCCACCGACAACGCGGCGATAGACAGCGTGGCGTAGACCAGCGTCGTGTACCCGAAGATCGGCTTGCGGGAGAACACCGGGAAGATCTCGGTGACGATGCCGAAGAACGGTAGCGCGACGATGTACACCTCGGGGTGACCGAAGAACCAAAACAGGTGCTGCCACAACAGAACTCCACCGTTGGCCGAGTCGTAGATGTGGGCGCCGAGGTGCCGGTCGGCAGCCAGACCGAACAGTGCCGCGGTCAGCAGTGGGAAGGCCAGCAACACCAGGATCGACGTCACCAGGATATTCCAGGTGAAGATCGGCATCCGGAACATCGTCATGCCCGGCGCACGCATGCACACGACCGTGGTGATCATGTTGACCCCACCGAGGATGGTGCCCAGACCGGCGACGATCAGACCCACGATCCACAGGTCGCCACCCGCGCCGGGTGAGTGAATTGCATCGGTCAACGGGGTGTAAGCGGTCCAGCCGAAGTCGGCGGCGCCACCGGGTGTGATGAAGCCGGCCATGCCGATCAGCGCGCCGAACAGGAACAGCCAGAAGGAGAAGGCGTTCAGTCGCGGGAATGCCACGTCGGGCGCCCCGATCTGCAGAGGCAGCACCAGGTTCGCGAATCCGAAGACGATGGGCGTCGCATAGAACAGCAGCATGATCGTGCCGTGCATGGTGAACAGCTGGTTGTACTGCTCAT
>CBAAAS010000620.1:0-2236 GCA_964658855.1 uncultured Mycobacterium sp. | reverse complement strand
CACCACCTCGATGCTGGCCCGTGACGCGGCCGAAGGCGCCAAGTGGGGCGGCTAAAAACCGCTACGGCGTGAGCACGATCGACCCGATGGTCTGACGGCCCTGCAGGTCGCGATGCGCCTGCGCGGCCTCGGCCAGCGGATAGCGATGACCCACCTCCACGGTCACCGAACCATCGGCGATTGCGGCGAACAATTCGCCTGAGCGCCAAGCGAATTCGTCGCCGGTGCGGGTGAAGTGGGCCAGCGATGGTCGAGTCAGGTACAACGATCCGGCCGCGTTGAGACGTTGCGGGTCGAAAGGCAGAACCGGCCCGCTGGATGCGCCGAACAACGCCAGGGTTCCCCGCACGGCGAGGCTGGCCAGGCTGGCGTCGAACGTGCTCGCCCCGACACCGTCGTACACCACCGCCACACCGGCGCCCCCGGTCAATTCGCGAATCCGTCCGCCGAATTCGGCCGCGTCGTCACCCGGGTAGTCCAAGACTTCGGTGGCGCCGGCCTGCCGCGACCGCTCGGCCTTCTCCGGTGTCGACACCGTCGTGATCACCCGGGCGCCGCGATGCGTCAA
This sequence comes from uncultured Mycobacterium sp., assembly GCA_964658855.1. Lineage (GTDB taxonomy): Bacteria > Actinomycetota > Actinomycetes > Mycobacteriales > Mycobacteriaceae > Mycobacterium. The sequence continues at coordinate 1,668 of CBAAAS010000620.1, read as the reverse complement.
CCACTGCGTCAGTATCAGACCTACTCCGCCGGCGCCGGCGTGCACCAACACAGAGTCGCCGGACTGCACGGCGTACACCGATGTGATCAGGTAGTGCGCCGTCAATCCCTTCAGCAGCGCCGAGGCGGCCACGTCCAGGCTGACATCAGAAGGCACGAGTGCAACGAATTGTGCTGGCGCCGTGCTGAATTCCGCATAAGCGCCGGAGGCTGCGGCGGTCGCCACTCGGTCACCGACGCTCAGTTCCGTCACGCCGTCGCCAATGGCGGCCACCGTCCCGGCGACTTCGGTGCCCAGTACGAACGGCAAGTCGCGCGGGTAGGTGCCGGAGCGGAAATAGGTGTCGATGAAGTTGACACCGATTGCCTTGGCTTCGATCAGTACCTCACCCGGTCCGGGGGACGGCTGTGGCTTCTCGACGTAACTCAGGACTTCCGGACCGCCGATTTCGGCGACTTCGATTGCGTGCATGGTGACTATCATCCGCAAGCATGGAGTCCGCATGAAGTTGGCCCGTCCCGACATTCGCCACCCCCGCATCGTGCTGGCCGGTTCCGCGGACGGCGACGACGCCGGCCTGGTCGCCGCGTTGCGCAACCGCGGCCTGCATGCACACTGGCTGGCCTGGGATGACCCACGGACGCTCGACGCCGATCTGGTGATCCTGCGGGACAGCAGCGATCACGCCGAGTTTTTGGCGTGGACCAAGCGCGTGCCCAACTTGCTCAACGCTGCCGAGGTGGTCGCGTGGAATACCGGTCGACGCCATCTGCGAGACCTCGGCCGCGCGGGAGTGCCCGTACTACGGGGCCGTCGTCCCTCCACCAGCGCTGTTCGCACCGCGCTGGTGTTTCTCGGCGGGATCCAGTCCCACGCATTCGCCGAGGATGCGCTGATCGATGCCGATTTCGAACTCTGGGACCTCGGTCAGGCCGCCTTGGTAGCGGCCGCCGACCAAATCGGCATACGCGTCGAGGAGCTGCTTTACGCCCGCGCGGACGTGATTGAAGAAGCCGGTGCCGCCGCGCTGGTGGAGCTGAATCTGGTTGCCCCGTCCCTGGGTTGGCGATTGCTGGCGGGCGATGCCCGCGCCGACGCGCAACGTCAGTTCGCGCTGTCCGTCGAGTCAGCCCTCGACCGCTTGGGGCTGGGCCCGCTCTCGCATCGAGCCCCATAGCGCCGCGGTGGCCGCTGTGCAGATGGCCGCCCCGGCAACGTGGACCGCGACCAGGGCCGCGGGAACCCCGGTGAAGAACTGCACCGTCCCCACCGCGGCTTGACCGAACACCGCCCCCAGCAGAACGACCAGCCGGATCAGCACCGGGCGCGGCGCGTGCACGGCCAGCAGCCCGAACCCGAGTCCGACCAGCAAGGCCAGGTAGGCCACTAACAGCGACGAGTGCGCGTGCACCAGCGTGGTGATCTCGATGCGCAGCCGCGGCACGGTCCGGTTTGGGCTGGTGTCTCCGGCGTGCGGGCCCGCGGCGGTGACCAAGGTTCCGGCCACCAGCACCGCGGCCAGCGTCACCGCACTCAGCGCGGTGAGCAGTCGCAGCGGCCTGACGACTTGATCCCGGACCGCGCCGCTGTCGGGCTCGCCGACCTTGACGTAGAGCAACACTGCAAGCCACACCAGGTGCGAAATCACCCAGACGATCACGGCTACGA
>CBAAAS010000619.1:0-2238 GCA_964658855.1 uncultured Mycobacterium sp. | reverse complement strand
CCAGCTGTTTCTCCAGCCATTGGGGTTCGGCGACGGCGCGTCGATCTGCGACATGTTGGGAAACCTGCCGTGTGACGGCTCGCTTCAGGTGTTGACGACGCCGGAGGTGTTCGAGTTCGGTCCGAGCAGCCTCCAGGACGAGACCAACCTTGTCTACGCGATCGAAGCCGAATATCACGACGGCCTGATGAGTCCCAGCGACCCGCTGACGGTGTTCGCCTACTCGCAGAGCGCCATCGCCGCGTCGGCGGCCGAGAAGATGCTCGCCGCGGACGGCATTCCCCAGGAAGACCTGCATTTCGTGTTCATCGGCGACCCCAGCGATGCGAACGGCATAGCCACCAACATCTACGGCGATCTGATCCAGTTGTTCGGTGGCGGCGAGAAAGGCACGGAGTTCACCGACAACCTTCTCACTGCCATCAATGAAAACCAGTTCGCCCCGGGCGGCTTGCTCGCCGGTTACACACCGGACGACCTGTATCCGACGACGATCTACACGATCGACACCGACGGGGTCGCCGACTGGCAGGAGGTTTGGGACGCCACCATCGACAAGGGCGGCAGTCCTCTGGAGGCCCTCGGGCAGGGGCTTTACCACTTCTTCACCACGCACGTCGAATACCTGGGGTTGACGCCGGAGGAGGTGGCCAGCGGCGTGGCGACGACCACCGGGTTGACCACCACCATCACCATCCCGGATGGAGCGGACATGGGCGCCATCATCAACGACGGCGCGGCACTGCTGGGCGCTTTCACCCATGGTGTTGCGGACAGCGGGGCGATCACTGCCCTATTTCAAACCGTCGAAGACCTGTTCAACCCCGCCTACTTCTGAGCGTGTCTGACGTCAATCCGTAGTCCGGCGGGCGTGCATGTTGCCCGCCTCTGGCTAGCCGGGGTGCTGGTGTGGCCTGTGTGACATTGGAGCCTGGCCCTGCCGCGCTCAAGTAAGCTGGCAAACCGTGCAAAAGCGGAGGCTGGGAGTCATGGGCGGGACGTTCGATCCCATCCACAACGGGCACCTGGTCGCTGCCAGCGAGGTCGCTGACCGGTTCGAGCTCGACGAGGTGGTGTTCGTGCCGACCGGGCAGCCCTGGCTCAAGGGGCGCGAGGTCAGCACCGGCGAAGACCGCTACCTGATGACGGTGGTCGCCACCGCGGCCAACCCGCGGTTTTCGGTCAGCCGCGTCGACATCGACCGCGACGGCCCCACCTATACCAAGGACACCTTGCGGGATCTACAGGCGCTCAACGCCGACTCCGATCTGTACTTCATCACCGGAGCCGACGCGCTGGCGTCCATCCTGTCCTGGCAAGACCTCGACGAGCTGTTCGCGGCGGCACGGTTCGTCGGCGTCAGCCGGCCCGGCTACGAGCTCGGCAGCGAGCATCTTGCCGGCGTCCTCGACGGACTACCGCCTGACGCGCTGTCCCTCGTCGAAATCCCGGCTCTGGCAATATCTTCCACCGACTGTCGGCTACGCGCCGCGCAAGGCCGCCCGCTGTGGTACCTAATGCCCGACGGCGTAGTGCAGTACGTCTCCAAACGAGACCTTTACCGCAAACCCGGGGAGCAGACGTGACCGCCGCAGCCGAAGCAATCGACATGGCAGGAGTTGCCGCGCGCGCGGCGGCGGACAAGCTCGCCGACGACGTCGTCGTCATCGACGTATCCGACCAGCTGGTGATCACCGACTGTTTCGTGATCGCATCGGCGTCCAACGAACGACAGGTCAACGCCATCGTCGACGCGGTCGAGGAGAAAATGCGCGAGGCCGGACACAAGCCCGCCCGCCGCGAGGGCACCCGCGAAGGCCGCTGGACCCTGTTGGACTACGTCGACATCGTGGTGCACATCCAGCATCAGGACGAGCGCGACTTCTACGCCCTCGACCGGCTCTGGCGCGACTGTCCCGTATTAGCGGTGGATCTGTCATGACGGTCCGTCGGCTGGTGATGCTGCGGCACGGCCAGACCGCGTTCAATTTCGACAGCCGGATGCAGGGCCAGCTCGACACCGAACTGACCGAGCTCGGCCGGGCGCAGGCGGTGGCCGCGGCCGAGGCGCTCGCCAAACACCAGCCGCTGCTCATCGTGTCGTCGGATCTGCGCCGTGCCTACGAGACGGCCGTCGCGTTGCAGGAGCGCACCGGACTGCGGGTCCGGGCCGACGACCGGTTGCGCGAAACGCACCTCGGCGATTGGCAAGGCATGACCCACGCCGAGATCGACGCG
>CBAAAS010000618.1:0-2248 GCA_964658855.1 uncultured Mycobacterium sp. | reverse complement strand
CAACGGCTCCAAGTGAACAATCGCGGCCGCGTAGTTGCCCAGCGAAACGTCGAGGAAACCCAGCGATGTAATCGGTGTGCCGACCAAATAAAGAGACCCGGTGGACACGGCCGTATCGATCGCGGAGCGGGCCGCCGTACGAGTTTCGCTCGCACGACCGGTGTAGGCCGCAATTCTCGACTGACACGCCCACAGGTGAATGAGTTGGTTCTTACCGGCCATCTGTTCGGCCCGCTGCACGGCATCCTCGACCGTCGCGGCGGCATCGGCGTACCGACCGCGCCAGATGTCCATCATCGCCGCCTCATTGGCGGCCCAGACGATGTCGATCTCCGTACCGCTCTGCAGCAGGCGCTGCTGCAACTTGTGTATCTGCTCCCGGGCGCTGTCCAATTGGCCGGTCCAACCGCTGACGACGGCGGCCACCGCACTCGCCCGGAAGGTGGCGGCCGCCGCAGTATCCGCGTCCCCCAGATCCAACGCCTTCCGCAGAGATGGCTGGTCAAGGCCGAGCCCGTACATAAAGCTGACCATCACCCAAATGGCCAGAGCCTGGCCCAAGAGCGCATCGGCACCAAGGCGCTCGGCGTCGGCGACCGCGATGCGGGCGTGGTCGACGCACGCCTTCATCTTTCCGGTCAGGCCCACAGCCGGTGCCAACAGCAGTCGGGCTTGTAGCTTCAGCGCTGGGTCGTCGGCGGCATCGACCGCTTGAGTCAGTGCGGCGACGGCGGTCACCATGCTTTCGTCGTGGCCGGTGACGGCCGCCAGCAACATCAAGGCGATGCATCGCAGCGAGCTGGTGGTCGGCAACTGATCGATGGTCGACTGCAGGCGAGTTCGGGCCTGACCGAGCGCCCCGGAGCGAAAGTGCAGCTCGGCCGCGCGAATTCGTCGCACCGTGCTATCGCCGCCGAGTTTGATTGCCAACTCCAGCAATTCGGCAGCCACCGCGGGAGCACCCTGGGCCGCGGTGACGTCGGCGGCCTTGTCGAGCGCCTCCAGCATTGCCGAGTCGCCCGTGGTGGCAGCCAGCGCGAGATGTCGCGCCCTCAACTCGGGTTCTTCGACGGTGTCGGCGAGCTTGCGATGCATGGCCCGGCGTTGCGGCGGGCTGGCCCCGGTGTAAACGCCGCTGGCGAACAAGGGATGACAGAACCGAACCTTGTTGCCTTCCAATTCGACTACGCCGGAAGCTTCGACAGATTCAACGACTTCGACAACACGGTCGACGGTGAGATCGATGGCGCGGCTCACCCGCTCCACGGTGGGCAGCGCCGCGCACGAGGCGGCCAGCAGCACCGCACTGAGTTCGTCGTTCGGCCGACCGATCCGCTGGCGCACCAGCCCGGCAAGGGAATCAGGCAAGTCGGTCATTCCGCGGGAGGGTTCGTCGGCAACCGACCGAGCCAGCTCGAGCGCGAAAAATGGATTACCACCCGACACTTCATGAATCCGGGTGATCAGCGGACGGGGCAGGGTATGTCCCAGATGCTTCGAGATCAGCGAATGCACGCCGCCCAGCGTGAGGGGCTGCACCTTGACTCGGGCCATGGAATCAGGACGTGCCATCCTGAGCCACGACGACGGCTCGCTGCTAGGAGACTCGCCGGTACGGACGCTGGCCAAAACCCCGACCCGTCCGGTGAGCCGGCGCGCGGCGTACCCGAACACCACCTGACTGGACGTGTCGAGCCATTGCGTGTCATCGATGATCACCAGCACCGGTGCATCGACCCCGAGAAGCTGAAGTACTGACAGGAAAGCGGTGGCGACCGTCCGCTCGTTCGTCGGCGGACCGTCGCCGGCGAGCAGCAGCACCCGCTCCAACGCCGTCCGCTGCACAGCGGGTAGATCCGCGAGGACGGCCGTATCGACGGTGTCGAGCAAGTCGGCCACCGCCGCGTACGCGTACCGCGCTTCGGTCAGCGCCCCGGCCGTCGACAACACGCGGAAGCCTTCGGCCGCGGCCGCCTCGGCAACGCTCCACAGGAATGTCGTCTTGCCCATTCCGGCTTCGCCCTCGACCACCATCCCGGCTGGTCCGGACAAAGCGCGATCTAGAAAATCCCGCAACGCATGGGACTCCCTCAGCCGCACCAGCAATCTCCCTCGTAGATAGCAATACGGAATCTGGCAGCCAACCTACAGGGGATTCACAGGGCTTACAGCCTTTGTAAAATCATTTGAATCTGATATGAAGTCGCGCCGCTAAAGCGAACCGCAAGTATCCGGTACCGCGGGTATT
>CBAAAS010000617.1:0-2250 GCA_964658855.1 uncultured Mycobacterium sp. | reverse complement strand
GAAGACGAGGTGACCTCAGAGACGGTCACCAAGGTGCTGTATCCCAACGACGAGCCGGACGCGGGCAAGCGACTGCGCTTGCTGCAGCAGTATTTCTTCGTGTCCTGCTCTCTGCAGCACGTGCTGCACATCATGGACGACCTCGCGGACGCCGGCGTGCGGGAACTTCCACAGCGGTTCGCCATGCAGCTCAACGACACCCACCCGTCCATCGGTGTCGCCGAGCTCATGCGGCTGCTGGTCGACGAACGTCGGCTGGATTGGGACGAGGCGTGGGCGATCACCGTCGCGACGTTCGGTTACACCAACCACACCCTGCTGCCTGAGGCGCTGGAGAAGTGGCCGCTGACGCTGTTCGCCGAGTCGCTCCCCCGGCACCTGGAGATCATCTACGAGATCAACAGCCGGTTCCTCGACGAGGTGCGTGCCAAGTTCCCCGGCGACGAGGCCCGGATTCGCCGTATGTCACTGATCGGCGAGGACGGCGGAAAGAACGTCCGGATGGCGCATCTGGCCACCGTCGGCAGCCACGCCATCAACGGGGTCGCGGCACTGCACTCGGAGTTGCTCAAAGAGAGTGTGCTGAAAGACTTTTACGAGTTGTGGCCCGAGCGGTTCAGCAACAAGACGAACGGGGTGACGCCGCGGCGCTTCCTCGCACTGGCCAACCCAGGCTTGCGGGAACTCCTGGACCGGACCATCGGAGAAGGCTGGCTCAAGGACCTGGACCGCCTTCGCGGCCTCGAGCCGTTCGTCGACGACGCCTCGTTCCGGGCCCAATGGCGAGACATCAAGCGCAGCAACAAAGCACGCTTGGCCAAGTACGTGCGTACCGCGATGGGCGTCGAACTAAACCCGGACTGGATGTTCGACATTCAGGTCAAGCGCATCCACGAGTACAAGCGCCAGCACCTCAGCGTGCTCCACATCGTCGCCTTGTATTACCGGCTCAAGCAGAACCCGGATCTGTCGATCCCGCCGCGCGCCTTCATTTTCGGCGGCAAAGCGGCTCCCGGCTATTTCATGGCCAAGCGGATCATCAAGTTGATCAATGCCGTCGGCGAGACGATCAACGCCGACCCCGAGATCAACAAATTCCTGAAGGTCGCGTTCGTGCCGAACTTCAGCGTCAAGAACGCACAGCTGATCTACCCGGCCGCGGACCTGTCGGAGCAGATCTCCACCGCCGGCAAGGAAGCCTCCGGAACCGGGAACATGAAGTTCATGATCAACGGCGCCCTCACCATCGGCACGCTCGACGGCGCCAACGTCGAGATGCGCGACGAGGTCGGCGCCGAGAACTTCTTCCTTTTCGGCCTCAACGAGTCCGAGGTCGCAAGCATCCAGGCCGGCGGTTACCGGCCGGCCGACTACATCGATGGCAACGAGGAACTCCGCGCGGTGCTGGATCTCATTGCCGGCGGCCAGTTCTCACACGGTGACACCGAGGTCTTCAAGCCGCTGGTCGACAACCTGCGTTACGACGACCCCTTCCTGGTGTGCGCCGACTTCGCGTCATATGTGGCCGGCCAGGAGCAGGTGAGCGCGGCGTGGCAGGACAAAGACGGCTGGACGAAGAAGTCCATCCTGAACACCGCGCGCAGCGGCAAGTTCTCCTCGGATCGCGCCATCGCCGAATACTGCGACGACATTTGGAAGGTCTGGCCGCTGACCGTCACGATGTGAAGTCCCGTCTGGGTGGGATTGGTAGCCGGGCACTTTCGTCGAGGTCGACGTCGAGGGCATTGAGCATCAGCGCAAGACCCGCGTAGCGGTTGATCACCATCAACACCTCGACGCATGCCTCGGAGCCGAGTGCGCGATGCACGCGATCGAAGGTGTCGGCCGAGACGCTGCGCGTGGTCAGCAGCTCGGTGGTCAGCTGGAGCACCGCGAGCTCGGTTGGTTCGAAAGGGTGCTTCTGACAGTCGGTTCCGGAGAGAATCGCGTCGATCTCGTCGCTGCTCACACCGGCTGAACGCGCGACGTCGCGGTGTTGGCCCAGTTCGTAGGCGCAGTCCATCAGATGAGCTGTGCGCAGCACGACGAGCTCGCGCAGCCTGGTCGGCAGCACCGGGCTGGTCAGGGCGGCGTTGCCCGCCACCATCCAGCCGGTGAACACCGTGTCGGCGTTGGCCAGTGCCCGGTAGACATTGAGATTGCCGCGCGCATTGGTCAATTCGCGGGCCTGCGCCGTCATGTCTTCCGGGCTGCGGTAGGCGATTCGAGTCATCGTGCTTCTCCTGCAGG
>CBAAAS010000616.1:0-2256 GCA_964658855.1 uncultured Mycobacterium sp. | reverse complement strand
GATTATGACGCCCCAAGGCGTACCGAAACCGACGACGTTTCAGAGGACTCCCTCGAGGAACTCAAGGCACGGCGAAACGAGGCGGCGTCGGCGGTGGTTGACGTCGACGAGGCAGAGTCCGCCGAATCTTTTGAGTTACCCGGCGCCGATTTGTCCGGCGAAGAGCTGTCCGTGCGGGTCATCCCGAAGCAGGCCGACGAGTTCACCTGCTCGAGCTGCTTTCTGGTGCAACACCGCAGCCGGCTGGCCAGCGAAAAGGGCGGCGTGATGATTTGTACGGACTGCGCGGCCTGACGTTGATCGTCGGGCGGCGGCCGACTAACTGCGCAAAGCCGACAGAACCCGCTCGGGGTGGCGGGTGCTCACCAGCCAGTACGGGGTCGGGTCATCCGCGTCGTCCAGCACCAGCAGCACCATGGGGCCGACCCAGCCGCGGTGCAGCACAAAGGCGGCCGGGTCGAATTGACGTCCGAGCGCTGCAGACTTGGCCGACCGAGGGATCTCCGCGGAGCGGGCGATGACGCTGGTCGGCAGATGCGCCTCGTCGGCCCACAGCTCGACTGCGCCGTCATCGGTTGTGATCCGAACCTCGTGGCGGCCCAGCCAAAGCAGCGCCCCGGCCGCCACGACGAACAATGCGGCGAATGGAAGCCAGTCCGGCAGGTTCGGCACGCCCATGTTGACTTCGACCGCAATCACCGCCGCGAGCCCGAAACCCAGTGGCCACCACCACCACGGCACCCACAAACGCTCGCGGTACCGCACACTGTGCGGCGTGACTGGCGTCTCTGACATCCGGCCAAGGGTAATCTGTGCCACCGTGTCGACCAGTCTGGCGGTTGTTCGTCTCGACCCCGGGCTTCCGCTGCCCGCCCGGGCCCACCACGGTGATGCCGGCGTGGACCTCTACAGCGCCGAAGACGTCGAGCTGGCGCCCGGACACCGGGCGCTGGTGAGGACGGGGATCGCCGTCGCCATCCCGGTCGGCATGGTAGGCCTGGTACACCCGCGATCCGGATTGGCTGCGCGGGTGGGACTTTCGATCGTCAACAGTCCTGGAACCATTGATGCGGGTTACCGTGGTGAGATCAAGGTCTCATTGATCAATCTCGACCCGGCGACGCCGATCGTGGTCAACCGCGGCGACCGTATCGCGCAGCTTCTGGTGCAAAGCGTCGAGTTGGTCGACCTGGTCGAGGTGGCCTCATTCGACGAGGCCGGAATGGCTGAAACTTCCCGTGGCGATGGCGGCCACGGCTCCTCTGGCGGACATGCGAGCTTGTGATGGCATTCGGTAGGCGTAAACCCAAAGAGCAGCAGCCGGTCGACGAGGCGGTAGCTCCCGTCGAATCTTTGGTTGCCGACGACCTGGACGGCCCTTTCGACATCGAGGATTTCGACGAGTCGGCGATCGCCACAGAGGGTCGTCTTGACCTCGGTTCGGTGCTGGTGCCGTTGCCTGAGTCGGCGCAGTTGCAAGTAGAGCTGACCGAAGTCGGCGTCCCGAGTGCGGTGTGGGTGGTGACCGCCAACGGTCGTTTCACCATTGCCGCCTACGCCGCGCCCAAGACCGGTGGGCTGTGGCGCGAGGTGGCCGGCGAGCTTGCCGACTCACTGCGCAACGACGGGGCGACGGTGGCCATCGAGGATGGCCGCTGGGGCCGTGAAGTGGTCGGCACCGCATCCGGGGTGGTGCGGTTCATCGGGGTGGACGGCTACCGTTGGATGATCCGCTGCGTGGTGAACGGCTCGCACGAGAGCGTGGAAGCGTTAACCGATGAGGCGCGAACTGCGTTGTCGGACACGGTGATTCGACGTGGTGACACGCCGCTTCCGGTTCGCACTCCGCTGCCCGTGGAGCTGCCGGAGCCGATGGCGACGCAGCTGCGCGAGGCTGCCGCCGCTCAGGGTGCGGCCGGGGGACAACCGGTCGCGCCGCCGGAAGCCGAGGTCGTCAGCGAAGAAGAGCCACCCGAGCGTCGCAGCGCCTCGGGGTCGGCGATGCAGCAATTGCGCGGCGCCGGTAGCTAAACCGCTTGCAGCGCCGCCAAGCAGGCGGCGCCCAGCGCGGCGGGGTCCGCGCCGATCTGGTCCAGGGTGACGGTGCACAACGCCGCGCGCGGCGCGGCGGCCGCCCACTGACGACCAACCTCGATCGGATGAATCGGGTCGTCGCTGGCCGCGGCGACACCGAGCGGTGGCGCGAGTCGCTGAAGTTCCGCGTAAGTCGGGGACACGTAGGTCGCGGCCTGCTCC
>CBAAAS010000615.1:0-2270 GCA_964658855.1 uncultured Mycobacterium sp. | reverse complement strand
GAGTAGGTCGCGTCGCCGTCCGGCGGCGTTCAGGTCGTATTTCGCTGGACGGTTTGACTTGGCGGCTTTATCGCCCATGGGTTAGGTCACCATTTCCAAATAGTCGGCTGCACTGCCCGACCACGGTGCGGTCGGCGATAGCGTCCAAGCGTACCGGCGTCGCAACGCCAGGTCAGACGCGGCTGAGATGGGCCCGTAAGGCCGAAACCAACTCGGTCGTGGCCAGCGCGCTGCCGCCGCCGAGCGGGAACAGGCTGGCGAATCCGTGCGTCAGCGATCGCAAGGTGCGCAGATCGACGTGGGTTCCGGCCGCGCCGAGCGCCGCCGCGTAGCTGTCGCCCTCGTCGCGCAAGGGGTCGAAACCAGCGGTCGCGATCAGTGCGGGCGGCAGACCGGACAACGAGTCGGCCAGCAACGGCGAGACGCGCGGATCGCCCGGTTCGATTCCCGACCCGTCGAGGTACTGCGCGGTGAACCAGTCAATGTCGGCTCTGGTGAGCAGGAAACCGCTGGCGAACAGGCTCAGCGACCTGGTCTGCGCGGTGAAGTCGGTGCGCGGGTAGAGCAGCCATTGCAGCACCGGCTGGGGGCCGGCCTCGTCGCGGGCCAGTTGCGACACCAGGGCCGCCAGGTTGCCACCGGCGCTGTCACCACCGACGGCCACTTTGCCGGGGATCGCGCCGAGCTCCGCTGAGTGTTCGTACGCCCACTTGAACGCCGCATACGCGTCGTCGATTGCGGCCGGCGCCGGGTGTTCGGGGGCCAGACGGTAATCGATCGACAGCACATGGACGCCGGCGTCCCGGCAGGTCAGCCGGCACAGCGGGTCGTGGGTGTCGAGATCGCCGATCGCCAAGCCGCCGCCGTGGTAGAAGACGACCAAGGGTGCCGGGTCGGATGTCGCCGGGCGGTAGTGACGGGCCGGGATCGGGCCGGCGGGTCCGGGACTCGACACCTCGCTGACGCCGACATGGATCTGCGGGCCGGCAAAGCCCAGCGTCATCTCTCGCATCTGTGCCCGTGAGGCGGCCGCGTCCTGCCCCAGGACCAGGCCGTTCAGCCCGAACGTGCGCAGCCCGGCCAGGGCCAACTGCAGCGTGGGGTCCAGGGTGTTGCCATCGATGGTGACTGCGCGGCCTCCCGAGAGCAGCCGTTTGGCGCGGGTGGGCACCCACGGAATCACCTTGAGGCCGACGGTGGTCGCTGCGCTCTGCAGCCGGCTGGCCCAACCACCGGCCGCGAGCTGCGGAGCCGGTGCGCCTGGCAGACTTCGTGTCATGGCTAGTTCCTCGAGTCCCTCGGTCTCACTGAACGACGGTAATTCCATCCCTGCGCTCGGATTCGGCGTTTTCAAAGTCTCGCCATCCGACGCCGAGCAAGCGGTGAGCACCGCGCTGCAAGCCGGATACCGCCATATCGACACCGCGGCGGTGTACGGCAACGAACGCGAGACCGGTCGTGCGGTCGCGGGATCCGGCGTGCCCAGGGACGAACTTTACTTGGTCACCAAGCTCTGGAATTCCGAGCAGGGCTACGACAGCACCCTGGCCGCTTTCGACGCCAGCATGGAACGACTGGGGCTCGATTACCTGGACCTGTACCTGGTCCATTGGCCGATGCCCAAGCTGAACAAGTTCGTCGACACCTTCAAGGCGTTCGCCCATCTGCGCGACCAGGGCCGGATCCGGTCGATCGGGGTCAGCAACTTCGAGCCCGAACACATCAACGCTCTGGTCGACGCCACCGGGATCGTGCCCGCGGTCAACCAGGTCGAACTGCATCCGCGGCTGCCGCAGACCGAGCTGCGCGAGCTGCACGCCCGCCTTGGTATCGCGACCGAGGCGTGGGGGCCGCTGGGGCAGGGATCGCTACTCGACGACCCCGCCGTCACTGCCGTCGCCGAGGCCCGACACCGCACCCCGGCGCAGGTTCTGATTCGATGGCATCTTCAGCTCGGTAACATCGTCATTCCCAAGTCGGTAAACCCCGAGCGGATTGCGAGCAATTTCGACGTGTTCGACTTCGAATTGAGCGAAAACGACATAGCGTCTATCTCCGCGCTCGACGACGGAAACCGGCTCGGTCCTGATCCACGAATCTTCGACTTCACAGGTAGGTGAACAATGTCGGGCGGCCCTGAATCCTCTGTCCCCTCCATTGCACTCAACGATGAAAACACGATGCCGGTGCTCGGCCTCGGCGTCGCCGAGTTGACCGAGGAAGAAACCGAGCGCGCCGTATCGACGGCGCTCGAGATCGGCTACCGGCTG
>CBAAAS010000614.1:0-2283 GCA_964658855.1 uncultured Mycobacterium sp. | reverse complement strand
GTGTAGCCGTCGAACGGCTGCAGCCTGGTGACCGGGCTGAGCAGCAGACCGGGCTCACCGGACGGCACCTTCTGCACCCGTCCGTCCTCGCCACGCAGCGGCGCGCCCGTCTCGGGGTCGTAGTGCACGTACACCGCGGGCATCGGCGTGAAGCCGGTCGAGCCGGGCAGGTTGAAGATGTTGATGAAGGCGGTGTTGCCTTCGCTGGCCGCGTAGAACTCGCAGACCCGGGCAATGCCGAACCGGGAGACGAACTCGTCCCAGATCTCCGGACGCAGTCCGTTGCCGGCGATCACCCTCACCTTGTGCGCCCGGTCGGTCGGCTTGGCGGGCTGGTTCAGCAGATACCGGCACACCTCGCCGATGTAGATGAATGCCGTTGCGTCGCTGGCGATTACCTCGTCCCAGAACCGCGATGCGGAGAACGACTTGCCCAGCGCCAGCGTCGCCCCGGAGTTGATCACCGATCCGATCGCGACAGTCAGCGCGTTGTTATGGTACAGCGGCAAGCAGCTATAAAGCGTGTCAGAACCCTTGAGCCGCAAGCCAAGTCCGCCGAACGCGGCCAGCGCCGCCAACCAACGCTTGTGGGTCATCACGCTGGCCTTCGGGTGGCCGGTGGTGCCGGAGGTGAAGATATAGAACGCGGTGTCCTTGGCCTGCACGGCCGACGCCGACGGCGGGTTGGTGGTGGGCGCGGTGGCCGCCAGGCGCTCCATCTCCTCGATGGTCGTCGGGGCGATGTCCAGACCGCCGCACTCGTCCACCGGGTCGATCAGATCGGCTTCGGCGACCAGGACTTTGGCGTTCAGCAGACCCAGGCTGTGGGCCAGCACCTCGCCACGCTGGTGATAGTTGAGCATGCCGGCGATCGCGCCACATTTGACCGTGGCCAGCATCATCAGCACGGCATTGGGTGAGTTGCGCAGCATGATGCCGACGACGTCGCCGCGGCCGACGCCGCGAGCTGCCAGCACGGCCGCGTAGCGGTTGGCGGCGGCGTTGGCCTCGCGATAGGTCAGCTTCTGGTCACCGAACCGGAGGAACACCCGGTCGCCGTAGCGGCCGGCGCGATCCTGAAAGACCTTGCCGATCGACGCCTTCGAATTCGACTGCGGCAACAACCCGGTCAGCACACCGCGGACGATCACCGGCACGTCGGACAACAAGCCGGGCACCCGGGACGCGATGTCGATCAACCCGACCGATGTGTCAGAACCTGAGTTTTTGTCGGACACAGTCCACCCTCATTTCGCGCGCCAGCAGATGACGGCCACCCTATCCATGCTCAGCAAATCCGCTCAGCGGGGTGTGCAGGCCGCGATCGCCGCCTTGATGTCCTCGACGACCACCAGCCGGTCCATCGCGCCCTGTGCGACGTATCCGGTCTTCACCAGCCCGGACAACCAGGCGCGCAACCCGTCGAAGTGTCCGCTGGGGTCCAGCAGCACCACCGGCTTGTCATGCATCCCGAGATGCCCACCGGTCCAGACCTCGAAGAGCTCCTCGAGCGTGCCGATGCCGCCCGGCAAGGTGAGGAACGCGTCGGCGCGGTCCTCCATGATCTGTTTGCGCTCGCGCATCGTGTCGGTGACGATCAGCTCGTCGGCGTCGTGGTCGGCGACTTCGCGGCGCTCCAACGCCTTGGGGATGACGCCGACCGTCCAGCCGCCGCGGGCCCGTGCGGCGGTGGCCAGCGCGCCCATCGCCGAGACGTTGCCGCCGCCCCAGACCAGCGTCCAGCCGCGGTTGGCGATCGCCTCGCCCACGTCGGCGGCCAGCGTCAGCAGCTTCGGGTCAGTGGGTCCGGACGCGCAGTACACGCAGACCGCATGAGGATGCGGTGCAACGCGTTCGGAGGGCACAGTCGAACCGTAGTGGATCAAGCCATGCTTGCCGCCGAGCGCATTTGGGCCTAACCGCATCGGTCCCGGTACGCGCGCCATAAACTCCGGCGGTGCCGAGTGCTTGGGTTGCCGCGCCACAGGATGCCGTGCTGCGCGACGTCGCGGCCGCCTTGGCGGACCCGCAGCATTGCGGCGTGGCGATCCTCGGCGCCGACGGTGTCGGCAAGACACTGCTGGCCCGCAGCGCGGCCGCGCCATCCACGGCGCCCGTTCACTGGGTGGTAGGCACTGCGACCGAGCAGGTCATCCCGTTCGGCGCATTCCGCCCGCTGCTGGCCGGCACCGACGTCAGCGACACCGCACGGCCGGCCCAGCTGCTGCGCGCCGCGCAGGACCGGCTCACCGGTGAACCGCAGCTCTTCGTCGTCGACGACGC
>CBAAAS010000613.1:0-2290 GCA_964658855.1 uncultured Mycobacterium sp. | reverse complement strand
AACGCCTCGACACCGTCGAACAAATGCGGCAATCGCAGCACCCGGCCCACGATGGCAGCGCTGACGCCGACTGCCGTCGCACCGACCCCCAACGCGTTGGTGGCGAGCAGCAGGCCATCGCCCGGCAGTGGCTTCGGGCGGGTGTCATGACGTTCTTCATCGACGGTAGCGCTTGCCTGCCAACGCTTTTCGGCTTGGTCGACGTCGCGGCAGAGGTCACGCACCGAGATCTGGTCGTTGCTGAGGCCGACGACGATCCGCGACAGTGGGCGGTTCACGCTGACGGATTTGACGCCCGGCCGCGTCCGAACTGCGTCGACCACGAAGCGTCCGAGTTCCGCGCCGTCCGGACCGTCGAGGCCGCGGACCTCGATCCATGCGCGTCCGCGACCTCGCCAGCTGTGCCGGGTCAGCGTGGGTGCGGGCAGGCCGACGGACAGTGCCCGGGCGCCCTCGCGGACGGGGATAGCGGCCATCGTCAGGCCGGTGCTGACCAATGCAGATGTTGCCTGCAAGCCCAGCGTTACCGCGCGCAGCGGGAAGGGTGCTCGTGCCAACTCGACGCTATCTACTCGACGAAATCAGCGGCGGGTGCGCGACTGGGCGCTGCCCGACTGCCGCGCCGCGGTCCGCTTGGCCGGCGTCTTGCGTGGCCGTGCGGAACTGGTCGACTTGGCGGGAGCCGATTTGGCGGGAGCCGCCTTGACGGAGGTGACCGATGCGACGGGACGGTCGTTGCGCGAGTTGCTCAAGCGGCGCAGCAGCAAAGCCCCGCCGCCGACCGCCAGCAGGATCGGCCATTCGACGAGACCGACGACGCCAAGTGCGCCGAGCGTGAGTGCGGCCGCCGGCGTGGAGTGGCTGCCGCTGTCGATGCCCTTCTGCACACCGGCCGCCGCTCCGGTCACGGCGCCGACGACACCGTTGACCGCGGCACCTCCGACTGCGCCTGCGGCCGCGGTGGTTGCGGAGGCGGCGCGGCTGACCGTCCGACTTGCGTTGCGTACGGCGCCGTCAACGACACCCATGATTACTCCCTGACACTAGGTATTGGACCGTCGATCCGATTGCTGGCAATCCTATGACCTTGATTGGTAAATGAACAGCGCATGAATACCCACTCGACGCATTCTCATACGTCCTCGCTTACATCAATTGCTGTGAAGATCCACCAAAACCGGTGCATGGTCGCTGGGACCCTTTCCTTTACGTTCCTCGCGAACGATCTGCGCATCGGCGACCCGGCCGGCGAAAGCGGGTGAGCCAAGGATGAAGTCGATACGCATTCCTTGTTTCTTCGGGAATCGCAGCTGGGTGTAGTCCCAGTAGGTGTAGACCCCCGGACCGGGCGTGAAAGGTCTTACCACATCGGTGAATTGAGCATCCACCATCGCGTCGAACGCTTTACGCTCCGGTTCCGAGACATGGGTGGCGCCGTTGAAGACGTCCACATCCCAGACGTCGTCGTCGGTTGGAGCGATGTTCCAGTCGCCGACCAGCGCGATCGGGGCCGACGGGTTGTCGCGCAGCCACCCTTCGGCGGTATTACGCAGGGCGGCAAGCCAATTCAGCTTGTAGGTATAGTGCGGATCGTCCAGGGTACGGCCGTTGGGCACGTAGAGGCTCCACACCCTTACCCCCGCGCAGGTCGCAGCCAACGCGCGCGCTTCGGCCGCGGCGGCCACATCCGGCTTGCTGCTCCACGTCGGCTGGCCGTCGAAACCGACTTCGACGTTGTCCAGACCGACCCGCGACGCGATCGCCACACCGTTCCATTGGTTGAACCCGACATGTGCGACCTCGTAGCCGAGTTCGAGGAAGGGCATCGTCGGGAACTGCTCGTCGGAGCATTTGGTCTCCTGCATGGCGAGCACATCGACCTCGGCCCGCTCGAGCCAGTCGAGCACTCGTGGCAGCCGGGTGCGAATCGAGTTCACATTCCAGGTTGCTATCCGCACGGCTGAGACCCTACGTGAGCGCCGAGACGGTGATGTAGCGCGCGTGATGGTGCAAGACGAACCCCAGTGACCGGGCTAAGCCGGCGGCTGCGCGATCGCCTTCGCGGACCCGGATGTAGCCCCGAGTCGCGCCGCGAGACGCTCCCCAAGCCAGCAGTGCCTCGCACAGTGCGTGGGCCGCGTCGGGGCCTTCCGTTTGAAATGTCGACAGGCCGACCCACCGGGTGCCGTCCGGTGAGTCGGTGACCGAAGCCCGCGCGGCGGCGTTGCCGGCGTGGGTACCGAACATCAGCTCGCCGCCCGCGACGGCAGTCAGTTCGATCGGTATGTCG
>CBAAAS010000612.1:0-2297 GCA_964658855.1 uncultured Mycobacterium sp. | reverse complement strand
TCGACCGAGGCCAACCCCGCATCAACACCTTCCACCACCCCGAAAAACTCCTGCGCGCAGAAGACGAAGACGATGGGCCATAGCTCTTGCCGCCGCGCTTTCGGCGGGCATACCGTTCCCCCATGACCGGCACAGCCCAGCGACGGGATCCGCGGATCGTCATTGTCGGCGCCGGTATGTCCGGGATCGCCGCTGGTCACGTCCTGAAGCAAGCCGGCTTCAACGACTTCACCATCTTGGAAAAGGGTTCTGATGTCGGCGGTGTCTGGCACTGGAACCGCTACCCGGGCCTGCGGTGCGACGTGCCGTCCTACGGCTACCAATTCGCGTTCGCGCCCAAGCCGGATTGGAGCCATGTGTGGGCAACCGGTGACGAGATCCAGCGCTATCACCGCGACCTGATCGACGAGCTGCAACTGAACTCGCATCTGCGGCTCGGCTGCGAGGTCACCGAAGCGGTGTTCGCCGATAACCAATGGCAGGTGCGCACCGCCGACGGCGACAAGATCGAGGCGGACTTCCTCGTCGCCGCGACCGGAGTCCTGCATCACCCGTTCTTTCCGGACATTCCAGGGCTCGACTCGTTCGCCGGTCCGGTGGTGCACACCGCGCGCTGGACCGACATCGATACGCGCGGTAAACGAGTCGCGGTCATCGGGGCCGGTTCGACTGGAGTGCAAGTCTTTTCAGCACTGCAGCCCGACGCGGCGCACATCACCCATTTCGCCCGAACGCCGCAGTGGGTGATGTGGATGCCGATGCGTATGCCGCAGCCACGCATCGTCAGCCGGATACTGCGCAAGCTGCCGAAGCAGCACAAGACGGTCCGGCTGTCACAGTTCATCGGCTCCGACTACCTCGTCGACCTGGTGATCCGCCCCACCTGGCGACGCCGGGCAGCGCAGCGTTACGGGTCGATGTGCTTGCGGGCCCTGGTGCGGGACAAGGAACTTCGCGCCAAACTGACTCCCGACTACCAGCCGTTCTGCAAGCGTCAGGTGCTCTCCGGCGACTACTACCGGCGAATCGCCAAGCCCAATGCCAGCTTCGTCAGCGAGCCGATTGTAGAGATCACTGAGACGGGCGTGCGCACCGCCGACGACGTGCACCACGACCTCGATGCGATCGTGCTCGCCACCGGATTCGCCGCCCACAACTACATGCGGCCGATGACACTGCGCGGCCGCGATGGCCTGTCCATCGACGACGCCTGGGCCAAGGGACCGCGGGCCTGGGGTATGACGGCGATCCCCGGATTCCCCAACCTGTTCATGGTGCTGGGCCCCAACTCGCCCACCGGATCCATCTCGCTCCAGCACGTCGCCGAACTGACCGCCCGCTATATCACCATGTGGCTGAATCGATTTCGCGACGGCGAGATCACCGCCGTCGAGGTCACCGACGAGGCCACCAACCGCTTCGCCGACGACATCGCCGACGGGATGGTCCCGACGGTATGGAACACCGGCTGCAACTCCTGGTATTTCGCTGACGACAACCACATCGATCTGTGGCCATTCGACCGAAAGCGGTTGACCCGCATGCTCACCGAGCCGAAAGACGCCGACTACATCCTGACGTGAGCCGCTGATACTTCGGCTGCCAGATACGCATTCGCCAACACCAGCGCGATGTTCGCCGACAACGACGCGCCGTGCGTCTCGCGGTGGAAGAAGTCGAGCAGGAACGGTGTGACGTCTTTGCCTCGCACGCCTTCGGCGTCCGCAGCATCCAGCGCGTCGGCCAGCACCCGGTCGTGCACCACGCGGTCCATCTCGTCGGCCGGCGCGATCGGGTTGGCGAGCACCAGACCGTAGCTGTCGGTGCCCAAACGCCGACGAGCCCGTAGCACCTCGGCGACCTGCTCCGGCGTCTCCAATCGCCAGCCCACCGGGTGACCGGAGTCGGCGAGGTAGAAGCCGGGAAAGCGATCGGTCCGGTATCCGATCACCCCGACATTGAGCGACTCCAACCGTTCCAGGGTGGCGCCGACATCCAGAATCGACTTGATCCCCGCGCAGACCACCAGCACGCCGGTCCGCGACAGCGTCGTCAGATCCGCGGACTCGTCCCAGCTTTCGCGCGCATTGCGATGGACACCGCCCAGCCCACCCGTGGCGAACACCGAAATACCCACCGCCGCAGCCAGATGCGCGGTCGAAGCCACCGTCGTCCCGCCGTCGCCGCCGCGGGCAGCGAGCACCGCGACATCGCGGACGCTCGCCTTGACCACCGTGTCACTCTCGGCGATATGCCGCAACGCCTCGTCGTCCAGCCCGATGTGTGGCTCGCCGGCG
>CBAAAS010000611.1:0-2300 GCA_964658855.1 uncultured Mycobacterium sp. | reverse complement strand
AGGTCGGTGAAATCGTCTATCGCGCACCCACATTGATGAGCGGCTACTGGAACAACCCCGAGGCCACGGCCGAGGCGTTCCACGGTGGCTGGTTCCATTCCGGCGACCTGGTCCGGATGGACGACGAAGGTTATGTCTGGGTGGTCGACCGCAAAAAGGACATGATCATCTCCGGCGGCGAGAACATCTACTGCGCAGAGGTGGAGAACGTGTTGGCCAGTCATCCCGCGATCGTGGAGGTCGCGGTGATAGGCCGGCCGCACGAAAAGTGGGGCGAAGTTCCGGTCGCGGTCGCGGCGCTCGCGGCCGACCGTCCGCAAGATTTAAGCATCGAAGACCTCGACGATTTCCTCCGCGAACGCCTCGCCCGGTACAAGCATCCGAAGGGCCTGGAGATCGTCGACGCGCTGCCGCGCAACCCGGCGGGCAAGGTGCTCAAGACCGAATTGCGGACGCGTTTCGGCACGTCGGCCGTCGCTCAAAGCGGTTCCCCATCAACAGATCCCGCGTCGGGTAAGCCAACCTGACATAACCAAAAACCCGCAGGTCAAATTGACGAAAGGTCAATAACGCCGATGCCATGCACGCCCCTCAGCCCATCGGGTACAGTCCTGTGGTCCGGCTTACTACCTGCCAGTAGTGAGACGCGGGTCACACACTTAGAAACGGGGCGAGGAGGAGCTGTGCGAGACTTTTCGCCGCTCCCCCTCAAGGCGCAGGGTTGCATCAGGAGGGGGTGCCAGTGAGCACGACGCAGCCGCGCGTCACTGATTACATCCGTGACCAGATTGGCCCACCACTGGTTCTCATCGGTGGTTTCTTCAGGATGTGTGTCCTGGCCGGAAAGGCGTTGTTCCGCCCGCCTTTTCAGTGGAAAGAATTCATCATCCAGTGCTGGTTCATCCTGCGGGTCGCCATTCTGCCGACCATGGCGATCTCGGTGCCGATCACGGCGTTGTTCATCTTCACGTTCAACATCCTGCTGATCCAGGTCGGCGCCGCCGACCTGTCCGGCGCCGGTGCAGGTATCGCCGTCATCACCCAGATCGGCCCGCTCAACACCGTGCTGGTTATCGCCGGTGCGGCGTCAACGGCCATCTGCGCTGACTTGGGCGCGCGCACCATCCGCGAAGAGATCGACGCGATGGAAGTTCTCGGCATCGACCCGATCCACCGACTGGTGGTGCCTCGCGTGCTGGCCTGCTCCTTGGTCGGAATGCTGCTTAACGCGTTGGTCAGCATGGTCGGCCTGGTCGGTGGGTTCGTCTTCGGTGTCTATCTCCAGCACGTTTCTGCGGGCGCCTATCTGGCGACGCTGACGCAGCTCACCGGTTTGCCCGAAGTGGTGATTGCGACGATCAAGGCGTTGTCATTCGGAATGATCGCCGGCCTGGTCGGCTGCTATCGCGGCCTGACGGTCAGCGGCGGTTCCAAGGGTCTGGGCACCGCCGTCAACGAGACCGTGGTGCTCTGCGTGGTGGCGCTGTTCGCGGTCAACGTGGTGCTGACCACCATTGGTGTGCGATACGGAACGGGGCACTGATGTCGACCGTCCAGGTACTACGCTCCCGCTTCCCGCGGCTGTCCGGCGATTTTCGCCGCGTTGGAGAGACGGCGACCAAACCGCTCGACGAAGCCGGCAGGCTGGGCTGGTTCGCGATCATCGGTGTGCGCGACATGGCGTGGGCGGTTACCCGCTACCGCAAAGAAATCTTGCGACTGATCGCCGAGGTCGGCATGGGCACCGGTGCCATGGCGGTGATCGGCGGTACCGCGGTGATCATCGGTTTCGTCACGCTGTCCGCCGGTTCGCTGGTGGCCATCCAGGGCCTCGCATCGTTGGGCCATGTCGGACTCGACACCCTGCTCGGGTTCGTCTCCGCATTCATCAACGTGCGCCTCGTCGCGCCCATCGTCACCGGAATCGCCTTGGCAGCTACGGTCGGCGCCGGCGCCACGGCCGAGCTGGGCGCCATGCGGATCAGCGAGGAGATCGACGCGCTCGAGGTAATGGGTGTCAAGTCCAACGCTTACCTGGTATCGACGCGGATGCTGGCCGGGCTGGTGGTGATCATCCCGCTCTACTCCGTCGGCTTGATCCTGTCTTTCCTCTCGCCGCAGGTCGTGACGACATTCCTGTATGGACAGACATCCGGCACCTACGACCACTACTTCCGGACGTTCCTGCGCCCCGATGATGTGTTCTGGTCGTTCGTCGACATCATCATCATCGCCGCGGTCGTGATGCTCTCGCACTGCTATTACGGCTACAACGCCAGCGGCGGCCCGGTCGGGGTCGG
>CBAAAS010000610.1:0-2305 GCA_964658855.1 uncultured Mycobacterium sp. | reverse complement strand
CTGCCGCCCATCTGTACGTCGTGCCCATGACCGCACAGATTACCGTCACCCATTGGGCCGGTTTCCCGCGTCGCCCTCGTCATCGGGACGCTTCATCAGCAGCCACGTCTCCTCGTCGCCTTCGCGTACCCGCGTCAGGGCGTAGCTGCCACGCAACTTGTCACCGTTCAGCAGAATCGACAGGTGTCCACGGCCCAGGCAGGTCGTCATCTCGTAACTGGTCCTGTTGGCATACGTGCCGCGGTCCCAGACCACTACGGCGCCAGTACCGTCGCCATCGTCGTCGATCGTCTCTTCGTTGCCGGCCTCGTCCAGCGGTAGGTCTCCGGTGCGGCGCGCCATCCGCCGCTCCTGCGGGTTGACCACCGGCCCCCGCGGAATCGCCCAAGACACCAGGACTCCGTCGATCTCGAGACGGAAGTCGTAGTAGTTCTCCCTCGCCGCGTGGTGCTGGATGACGAAACGTGGTCCGCTCTTGCCGGTTCGCCGCTGAGACCGGTAGTTACTCAAACCCATGTTGCGACGGTTACCCGCTCACGCGCGGGACGACTCTGGGGATCTCAGATTCCGCCCCTAGGGGTGTAGTGCCACCCCTCTTACGGTGGTCGACTGAGTTGCGACGCGACGCTGTGCAGCAAATCACAAATTGGCGTTTGCATCGCGGACTCGCGGGTTATTCGACACACGTATGAAAGGAGGGCGCGATGCCTATCTGGGAATGGATCCTGATCGCGGCCATAGCCGTCGTGGTGGTTGTCTCTGCGGTAGTCGCAGTGAGCATGATCAACTTTCGCACCAAGACGAAGCGGCTCAAACAACACTATGGTCCCGAGTACGAGCGGGCGGTCGACGAGACCGGCAGCGAGAAGGGCGCCGTGCGGGAACTCACGACGCGCGAACGCAAGCGCGACAAGCTCGACATCGTTCCGCTCACGCCGTCAGCACTCTCGGAGTTCACCGACCGCTGGCAAGAGGTGCAGGCTGGATTCGTGGACAACCCCGCGACGGCAGTCGGCACCGCGGACCGTTTGGTGACCGAGGTCATGCGCGAACGCGGTTATCCCGTCGACGATTTCGACCGGCGAGCCGCGGACATCTCGGTCGATCATCCGCAGATCGTGGACGACTACCGGGCGGCGCACGGTATCCACGTCTCGGAGCAGCAGGCGAACACCGAGGAACAGCGGGAGGCGTTTGTGCACTATCGCGCGCTGTTCGAGAAGTTGCTCGAAAACCCGACCGACAACGAAGCATCACAGGAGGCAAGCGCATGACCATTCACGAGGAGCAGCAGTTTCCGGCCGAACCGCGTACCGACGACGAGAACACGCCGGACTCGGTGCACGAGCAGGAGCCCGCTGCCAACGCCGTCGAGGCGCAGGCGGTGCACGAGCCAGAACCCGCTGCCGATGCCGTCGAGGCGGAGCCGCCTCGCGCGGACCACGAATCATCAACCGCAGAAATGCTTTTCGCTGGCGACGACGTTGCGGACCTGCGTTCGCGGTGGGCCGGCGTTCAGGCTGCTTTCGTAGACAATCCCAAAGAGTGCGTCCAGAAGGCAGATCATCTCGTTTCCGATCTGGTCGAACAGCTCACGGCTGGATTCGCTCAGGCACGGTCCCGTCTGGAAGAACAATGGTCTCGAGGACAAGAGGCCTCGACTGAAGATCTGCGGATGGCGCTGATGCACTACCGGGAGTTCTTCGACCGCTTGCTTGCCGTCTAACTAGCTGTACGACAACAGAATTCAACGCCACGTGAGCGGCATGCCTTCGCCGCTGAGCCACGCGTTGAGGTCGTAGCGATTGCGGGCCAGGCCGTCGATGGCGGCCGTCGCTCGGCGGACCGCCAGTTCGCCGGTCTCGGGCGTCAGCAATCCGTGCCGCACGGCGTCCAGCAGCTCATCGACGTCGACCAGGTCCACCCCGACATGGGTGCGGACGACGAGATCGAGGTAGTGGTCCTCGGAGGTCCACTCGTTCGTGCCGGGCGTGTACTCGCCGACATCGAGGTAGTAGTCCTGATCGCGCTCGTACCCGGCATTGAAATGAAAGACCGTCGCTCGCAATCCCAATGACGGTAGTAGCCACGATTCGAGGTAATGGAACTGCTTGCGGCCGGGGGTAGGGCGGGCCAGGTAGAGCCCCCAGGGCTGGACGGCGTACTCATCTGCCGCCCGCACGATCCCCTTGGGGTCGGTGTTGGTGCGGGCGCGCAGGTCGAACGTCTCGTGTTTGGGTGGGTGCATGCGCGTCTGCCTAGCGCCTTAGCCGGATTTTCCACCGCACGAAGCACGCGTAGAACA
>CBAAAS010000609.1:0-2319 GCA_964658855.1 uncultured Mycobacterium sp. | reverse complement strand
GGCGCGACCTGCTTGTCAGGATCGGGCTGACCTCGATCGTGGTGCTGTTCGCCGTGGCACTGGTTGGCTACATCGTGATTTCGCACGACAAGAAGACTGCCGCCGAAGGCGCGCGCGCGATCCGGGTGACGTCGAGCAAGCTGGTCGTCAAGGACGGCACGCACGACCCGAAGGCCGTGGTCTCCTTCTACGAAGACTTCCTCTGCCCGGCATGTGGGAATTTCGAGCGGGGATTCGGGCCCACGGTCGCCAAGCTGATCGACGGCGGCGAGGTAGCCGCCGACTACTACATGCTCGGCTTTCTCAGTAGGCCGCAGAACCAGCAGTACTCGTCGCGGGCCGCCAATGCCGCGTACTGCGTCGCCGACGAGTCGATCGACGCCTTCCGGCGATTCCACACCGCGTTGTACACCAAGGAAATTCAGCCCGATGAGGGTGGAACGGCATTCCCTGACAACGCGCGGCTGATCGAGCTGGCGCGCGAAGCCGGTGTGGTGGGCAAGGTCCCAGAGTGCATCAAGGCGGGCAAGTACATCCCGATGGTCGATGGGTTGGTCGCGTCGGCAGGCATTCACGCCACCCCGACGGTCCGCATCAACGGCCAGGAATACCAGTGGACGACGCCGGAAGCGTTCGTCGCCAAGATCAAAGAGATCGTCGGAGACGTGCCCGGAATCGACTCGGCTGCGACCCCAGCGGCGTCGTGACAGCCACGGCGGCAGCCAAATCGGATGGGCCGGTGGAACATTCGACGACAGGTTCGTCAGTTCCGTCGGTCATCCCAGCGGCCAGCGCGTGGTGGATCCTGATCGCGGGCGTGGCCGGCCTGATCGCCTCGGCAACGCTCACCATCGAGAAAATCGAGCTGCTGCTCAACCCGGCCTACGTGCCGTCGTGCAACCTCAACCCGATCGTGTCGTGCGGTTCGGTGATGACGACGCCACAAGCGTCGGCGTTGGGCTTCCCGAACTCGCTGATCGGTATCGCCGCGTTCGCGGTCGTCACGGTTACTGGCGTGCTCGCGGTGGCCAAAGTGCCGTTGCCGCGATGGTATTGGATTGGCGTCACTCTCGGGACGCTGGCCGCGACCGGGTTTGTGCACTGGCTGATCGTCCAGAGCCTCTATCGCATCGGGGCGTTGTGCCCGTACTGCATGGTGGTGTGGGTAGCGACGATCTCGTTGCTTGTGGTGGTCGCCTCCGTCGCATTCGGGCCCAAGGGTGACGGCCACAGCGGAGTCGTCGTGCGGGAACTCCACCATTGGCGGTGGTCGATCGCCACGATCTGGTTCACCGCTGTCTTTCTGCTGATTGTGGTCCGGTTCTGGGACTACTGGTCCACGCTGATCTGACCAACTCGCCCATCCGAAATACCGAAGAGGGACGTACGTGATCTCCAAAGTGCTGGTTGCCAATCGCGGCGAGATTGCCGTCCGGGCGTTCCGGGCCGCTTACGAGCTCGGCGTCGGCACGGTCGCGGTCTACCCGTACGAAGACCGAAATTCGTTGCACCGCTTGAAGGCCGACGAGTCGTACCAGATCGGCGAGATCGGACACCCGGTCAGGGCGTACCTGTCCGTCAGCGAGATCGTCGACACCGCCCGCGCCGCGGGTGCCGACGCGGTGTACCCCGGGTATGGATTTCTCTCGGAGAACCCGCAATTGGCCGCCGAGTGCGCGAAGAAGGGCATCACATTCGTCGGCCCCAAGGCCGAAGTGCTTTCGCTGACCGGCAACAAGTCCCGTGCCGTCGCCGCGGCTCGTGAAGCAGGACTGCCGGTTCTGACATCGTCGGCGCCGTCATCCTCCGTCGACGAGCTGGTGTCGGCGTCAGCCGAGATCGAATTCCCGTTGTTCGTCAAGGCAGTGGCCGGCGGCGGCGGCCGGGGGATGCGCCGGGTCACCGACGCCGAGGCGTTGCCCGAGGCCATCGAGGCGGCCAGTCGCGAAGCCGAGTCGGCGTTCGGGGACCCCACCGTCTACCTCGAACAGGCCGTGCTCAACCCGCGCCACATCGAGGTGCAGATCCTGGCGGATACGCACGGCAACGTGATTCATCTCTACGAGCGGGATTGCAGCGTGCAGCGCCGCCACCAGAAGGTCGTCGAGGTGGCGCCCGCGCCGAACCTGCCGACCGAACTGCGGGACAAGATGTGCGCCGACGCGGTGGCTTTCGCCCGCCACATCAAATACAGCAACGCCGGCACGGTGGAGTTCTTGCTCGACGAGCGGGGCCATCACGTCTTCATCGAGATGAATCCCCGCATCCAGGTGGAGCACACCGTCACCGAGGAGATCACCGACGTCGACCTGGTCTCCA
>CBAAAS010000608.1:0-2332 GCA_964658855.1 uncultured Mycobacterium sp. | reverse complement strand
GGGCTGTGCACCCGACCGTCGATCATCAGCGCGTAGCCGACGGTCTCACGGGCGTAGACGTAGAGGCTGGTCGACGAGTTCTTCCCGAAGCGGCGCATACCGAGCAGCAGCTCCGCGGCCGCCATCGCGTCGACGTGCGAGGCCACCGAAACCGGCAGCTCCAGCGCCTCGGCGATGGTCGGACCGACCGGCGCGTCCCGCCAGCCCAGCCGGGCGTGGTCGACGTGGCCGCTGGCGGCGTCGACCGTTCCACCGATCGCGACGCCGACCCAGAGCGCCCGCCGACGATGCCAACGCCGCAGGTAGCGACGGGCGCCGTCGGCCAGCGCGGCCAGCGCGGGGCCCTGGGCGGTACGTGGTGTCGGGGTTTCGACGGCGTCTAGGGTCCGGCCGAACAGGTCGGTGGCCACGATGCTGGTGGTCCGGGCGCCGACGTGGATACCGAGCGTCAGGAACGGCTCGTGGTTGACCTCGACGGGCACCCGGGGACGCCCGATCGCGCCGGAGACGGCCAAGTCGGCGCGTTCCCGCAGGATTCCGGCCTCCAGCAGGGCGATGACCTGGCGGTTTACCGTCGCGATCGACAGCGAGGTGACCTGGGCGATGACGTCGCGACCGATCGGGCCGCGCAACCGCACGGCCCGGAAGACCGACGACGCGGCGGCGTCAGAGAGCTGAAGCGAGGGCGCCACCACGCGGTGACGGCCCGGACCTCGCCGGCGGGCAGCCGCGAGGGGGTTGTGCTGGTGTGAAGTGAAAGTTGTTGAACGCATTGGTGTGTCCTTGTCCGAGTTCCGATGGCGGTCTGTGCCGCACACCGTTGCTAGCGCTTTAGCGCTCAGCTCAGGCGCGGCTGGTTGCGCGGCGACAACACGCGCAGCCCGCGCAACAACACGCGGTAAGACAGCCGAACAAGGTGCTGGAGTACACAGAAGGAATTTAGCACGGTTACTAGAGTCATTCAGATGGGTTCCTCTGATCCGCATTCGACGACATCTGACCACCCAGACGGCGGCCAACCCGTTGCCGTCGTCACCGGCGCCAGCTCGGGTATCGGCGAGGCGACCGCGAGAACGCTTGCGGCGCAAGGCTTCCACGTCGTCGCGGTGGCCCGGCGGGTCGACCGGATCAACGCACTGGCCACCGAGATCGGCGGAACGGCGATTGTGGCCGACGTCACTAACGATGCGGCCGTGGAGGCGCTGGCCGGACAACTGAAACGGGTCGACGTGCTGGTCAACAACGCCGGCGGTGCCAAGGGCCTCGCGCCGGTGGCCGAGGCCGATCTCGAACATTGGCGCTGGATGTGGGAGACCAACGTGCTGGGCACGCTGCGGGTGACCCGCGCGCTGCTGCCGAAGCTGATCGGTTCCGGTGACGGCCTCATCGTCACCATCACCTCGATCGCGGCGTTGGAACTCTACGACAACGGTGCCGGCTACACCGCGGCCAAGCATGCGCAGGGGGCGCTGCACCGCACGCTGCGCGGTGAACTACTCGGAAAACCGGTGCGACTCACCGAGATTGCGCCCGGGGCCGTCGAGACAGAGTTCTCACTCGTGCGTTTCGACGGCGACAAAGAGCGCGCCGGAGCGGTGTACGACGGGATCACGCCGCTGACGCCGGGCGACGTCGCCGAGGTGATCGGCTTCGTGGCGTCGCGGCCTAGCCACGTCGATCTCGACCAGATCGTCATCCGGCCCCGCGATCAGGCGCCGGGTAGCCGGTTCAACCGCCGGGCCCCGCAGGGCTAGTCGTCGCGGACGGGGTGCCCGACAGCGTCGGCGCATCGCGCGGGGTGGCCGGAGCGCTGCGTGGAATCGACACCGGCGCCGGCTTGGCGTCACTTGGCGGCGGCAGCGCCGACATGCCCACCCAGGTGTTCCAGTCCACCGCCCAGTCCCAGATGTCGCCGTCGGCGTAGGACAGCTCGATCCGGCTGCCGGTCACTTCCACCGGGTCGCCGTAGATCGCGCTACCGAAGTACTGCTCGGCGTCAGACGTCGACAGGTTGACGCAGCCGTTGGTGACGTTGCTGTTGCCCTGCGCGCCGGCGCTGTTCGGGTTGGCGTGAATGAACTCGCCGTTGTTGGATATTCGCACCGCCCACCGTTCGTGGACGTGGCTGTAACCGGCGGCCGGGTTGGACATGTAAAAGTCGGAGTACTTCTCGCTGACCACGTGGATGCCGTTGCGGGTGACGTTTCGGGCTTTGTCGCCCTCGCCGTAGCTGCAGGCAAAGTCCATGATGACGCCCTCGTCGCGGACCACCTGGATGCGATGCGACGAGATCTCGGCCTTCACCACCTGGCGGCGGCCGATGTCGAATTTC
>CBAAAS010000607.1:0-2342 GCA_964658855.1 uncultured Mycobacterium sp. | reverse complement strand
ACCATCAGATGGCCGGGGTTGTACGGGTAGAGGTTCAGCACCGCGTAGACCAGCTTGCCGCGCGCCACCACCAGGCCATCCTCGTCGGACAGTTGCGGGATGGCGGTGAACGGTTGGTCCTTAGTGCCGTTGTCCTGCTTGAGCGGACCCTCGGCCAGGTAGCTCATCCGGTAGGGCGTCCACAGCCGCTGCAGGTGATCCGCTTCGCCGGCGCCTCTGTCGACGAGGCTCGAGTCGTCGCCATCACCGAAGTCAACCAGGCTCGAGTCGTCCTCAGCCACGAGCGCTCACCTTGACCAAATCGGCAGTGGGAAAGTCGTTTTCACGATCGGCGATCCACTGCTTGATGACGGCTACAGCCTCGCCGCGGGGAACGCCGTTGATCTGCGTGCGATCACCGAACCGGAAGCTGACCGCGCCGGCTTCGACGTCGCGATCACCGGCCAGCAACATGAACGGCACCCGCTGGTTGGTGTGGTTGACGATCTTCTTGGCCATCCGGTCATCACTAGCATCCACGTCGACGCGAATGCCGTGCGATTTCAGCTGCGCCGCAACATCTTCCAGGTAGGCCACGTGACCATCGGCGACCGGAATGCCGACCACCTGGACCGGCGCCAACCAGGCCGGGAAGGCGCCGGCGTAGTGCTCGGTGAGGATGCCGAAGAACCGCTCGATCGACCCGAACAAGGCCCGGTGGA
Source organism: uncultured Mycobacterium sp. (assembly GCA_964658855.1). GTDB lineage: Bacteria > Actinomycetota > Actinomycetes > Mycobacteriales > Mycobacteriaceae > Mycobacterium. The sequence continues at coordinate 1,641 of CBAAAS010000607.1, read as the reverse complement.
TCAGCACCGGGCGCTGTCGAGAGCCGTCAGCGGCGGTGTATTCCAGCTCGAAGCGATCCGGCATGTTGAAGTCGACCTGCAGCGTCGACATCTGCCAGCTGCGCCCCAGCGCGTCTTTTACCTGGACCGAGATCTTCGGCCCGTAAAACGCTGCGCCGCCTGGGTCCGGTACGAGTTGCAGGCCGGAGGCCTCGCCAACCTCGCGCAGAATCTCGGTGGCCTCTTCCCACACTTCGTCGGAGCCGACGTATTTATCGGGGTCCTTGGTGGACAGTTCGAGGTAGTAGTCGTTGAGCCCGTAGTCGGCCAACAGATCGAGCACGAACCGCAGCACCGAGGTCAGCTCGTCGCGCATCTGCTCGCGGGTGCAGTAGATGTGCGCGTCGTCCTGGGTCATGCCGCGCACCCGGGTCAGACCGTGGATAACCCCGGACTTCTCGTAGCGGTAGACGCTGCCGAACTCGAAGAGCCGCAACGGAAGTTCGCGATAGGACCGTCCCCGCGACCGATAGATCAGATGATGCATCGGGCAGTTCATCGGCTTGAGGTAGTAGTCCTGGCCGGGTTTGCGTACCGTGCCGTCCTCGTTGAACTCGGCGTCGAGATGCATCGGCGGATACATGCCTTCGGCGTACCACTCGAGGTGGCCCGACGTGACGTACAACTGCTCTTTGGTGATGTGCGGGGTGTTGACGAACTCGTAGTCCGCTTGTTCGTGCTTGCGCCGCGAGTACTCCTCCAGCTCCCGACGGATGATGCCGCCCTTCGGGTGGAAAACCGCTAAGCCTGAGCCGATTTCGTCGGGAAAGCTGAACAGGTCCAGCTCGACGCCCAGTTTGCGGTGGTCACGACGCTGGGCTTCTTCCAGTAACTCCAGGTGGCGGTCGAGGGCCTCCTGCGATTCCCACGCCGTTCCGTAGATGCGTTGCAGGCTGGCGTTGTTCTGATCGCCCCGCCAATAGGCCGCCGAGCTGCGAGTGAGTTTGAACGCGGGGATGTGCTTGGTGGTGGGGATGTGCGGGCCACGACACAGGTCGCCCCAAACCCGTTCGCGGCTGCGAGGATTCAAGTTGTCGTACGCGGTGAGTTCGTCGCCGCCGATCTCCATGATTTCGGCCATGTTCTCGGTTCCTGCGGACTTGTCGTCAACGAGCTCGAGCTTGTAGGGCTCACCGGCCAGTTCTGCGCGGGCCTGATCCTTGGACTCGTAGACCCGCCGGTCGAACAGCTGTCCCTCTTTCACGATCTGGCGCATCCGCTTTTCCAGCTTGTCCAGATCCTCAGGCGTGAACGGCGCCTCGACGTCGAAGTCGTAGTAGAAGCCGTCGGTGATCGGCGGCCCGATGCCGAGCTTGGCGTGCGGAAACAGATCCTGCACGGCCTGAGCCAGCACGTGAGCGGCCGAGTGCCGGATCACGCTGCGCCCGTCGTCGGTGTCCGCTGCCACCGGGACGACATCGGCGTCGGCGTCGGGAATCCAGCTCAGGTCGCGCAATGCGCCGTCGGAGTCGCGGACCACCACGATCGCATCGGCCGCGCCCCGGCCCGGCAGTCCGGCTTCGCGGACCGCGGCCGCCGCAGTCGTCCCGGCAGCCACCCGGATCGGGGCTGCTGGCGCGGGGTGGGCGAGGGCGGTCATCG
>CBAAAS010000606.1:0-2361 GCA_964658855.1 uncultured Mycobacterium sp. | reverse complement strand
AAAGACCGTTAGGGGCGAAGGACGGCCAGCCGTTGATGACGACGGTGACGATCAGCGCCAGCAGCAGCGCCACGATGGCAAGCACCAGCGCGCCGAGCATCCGCTCGACGCGCTGGTCCGACCATTTCGGGCCGTACTCCGGTTGGAGCTCTTCCTCCAACTCCCTGCCTTACTTCTTCTTGTTGAACGCGGCGACGCCGCCGGCTTTGTTGATCACTTCACCGGCGATCGGGCTGGTTCGGGCCCAGTCGACGAACTTCTGCACGGCCGGGCTCGGGTTGGCGGTCGGCAGCACGATGAAGATGTACCGCGACAGCGGGTACTTCAGCGGTTCGACGCTGATGTTCTTCGATTCGCATTTGATGCCGTTGACGGCAACCGGCTTGATGCCCTTTTTCTGCCACGCCAGACCGGCGTAGCCGATCGCGTTCGGATCCTGCTTGACCGCGTTGACGACGAGGCCGTCGGCGGTCAGCGCGTTCACGTTCGACGCGGGCGGTTCGTTGTTCAGCACCGACTGGAGGAAGAAGTTGTAGGTCCCTCCGTTGGTGTCGCGACCGACCGGGTCGATCGTGGTTTCCAGACCGGAGCCAGGAACCTGGTTCCAGTTGGTGACCAGACCGCGGTAGATGTTGTGGACCGATTCGATGCTGATGTTGGTCAGCTTGTTCTTCGGGTTGACGTCCATGCAGAGGCCGTCGAGGTACAGCTTGATGTAGGTCGTCCCGGCATCGCTGGGGAGGGGCGTACGGGCCTGCCCGGCGAACTGGCTGGTGCCGTTCTGAACATCTTTGATGCCGGCGTTGCCGCCGTCCGGCGTGTAGGTGAAGTGGATCTTCGGGTTGACGTCCTTCGTGTACGCGGCGAAAAGTGCCTGGAGCACAGGCTGCGCCGCCACGGATCCAGACCCGATCAACTGCTGCGCTCCGGCCGACGCCGGCACGGCGAGACCTAGTACGGCCATCGCCGTGATGGCGAGGGTCTTGATTCTCATTCGGATGCTTCCTCTCTTGCCAGGTGCAGAAACTGATTTCTTGACCAACTTGATCGCCTTACGGTATCAAGTCAGATAGTTTATTGACGAAGAAAGTCAAGAATGGCCGCCCGGCAGGCCCAGAAAGTGAGGAAGCAAGTTGTTCAAGAAGAGGCTGTCAACCCCTCGAGCGGCGACCGTCATCGTCCTGGCGGCCGTGGTCGCCATCTCGGTCACGGTGGCGCCGTCGATCGCCGCATCGTTCCTGACCCCCAAAGCCGCGTCGCAGAAGTTCGTCAGTAAAAAAGCGGCTTTGGCCTACCTGACGAAATCCGCGGCATCGAAGAAATACCTGAGCAAATCGGGTGCCACGAACTACCTGTCCAAAAAAGTGGCCGCCAACACCTACGTCGCCAAAAAAGGCGCGGCCCTGCCCCCGGTCATCGGCATCGCCGCGGGCACCACGGTGTTCGCGACCAACTCGTCGACCGCGGGTTACATCCCGACCGCGTTCACCTCGTTCGCGACCAAGGCCAACGTCAGCTCGGCGGTGGTCACCTTCTCGGGGACCGCGAGCTGCACCCTGCCGGGCACCAAAGCACCGACCGTGGACCAGGCCTGCCCGGTGCAGATCCTGATCGACGGCCAGACGACCGGCAAAGTGAACTTCGCGCCGGCAACGGCCGAAGGCAGCTCGACCAAACCGGCCGCGGCGCTGGTCCACACGATCACGCAGACCACCGTCCTCGGTAAAGGCGGACACACCGTCTCGATCCAGTACGCAGGCGCCTCGGGCCTGAACTTCCAGCTGAAAACCTGGAACCTTGCCGTCCAGGCTTACCCGCAGGCCGAAGAAGAAGAAGAAACGACGACGACTCCGACCACCCCGACGCCGAAAAAGTAGTCGGCGGAGGTCAAAGGGAAAAGGCCGCGTCCCGGTGGGGACGCGGCCTTTTTCATGCGTCTGGGGGAGACGCGGTCTGGGTGAGGGTCGCCCGACCTAGCGGCCGGGCCGGGGGAAGTTCTCGCCGCCGAGCACGAGTCGGGCGCGATGGAAGATCGCGTCGTCGACGTTGCCCTGCGGATCGTCCCGGTTGGCGGAGCGGGTGGTGCGGTTCTGCCCGGTGCCGGCCGGAGCTTCGTCGCGGATCAACCCGGCGATCCGTCCTCGAGTGACGAAAGTGGTCCGTGAAACCTTTTTGCCCATCTCAGTCGCTCCTTTCGTAGTTTGTTGAGCGACTAGCTCAACATAGCATCGATGGCGAAAAATGCTGAGTGGTTTTTCCTATCGGGGTGTGGGACATCCGGCCAGGGATGTGGCCGCGGCGGCCGTCCGAGTTGGGGCGGTGGTGGCCGTCCGAGTTACGTCCCGGGCGTCTCGTGGCGGC
>CBAAAS010000605.1:0-2362 GCA_964658855.1 uncultured Mycobacterium sp. | reverse complement strand
GGAAGCTTCGGCGTGCGGTACCTGGCCACGGGGGAGCGGATGGCCTGGGGCAACGCCGTCGTCGGGATCCGTAATCCGATCGCGCCGCCGGTGCAGATCCAGCGCGACGCGGACGGGAAGTCGGTGTGCGACTTCCATCTGGGCGCCGCGTACGAGGGCCCACCCGGTCACGTCCACGGCGGCGTCGCCGCCCTGGTGCTCGACCACCTGCTGGGGGAGGCGGCCAGCGACGGCATCAATCCACGTCTGACCGGCACGATCAGCTTCCGCTACGTCCGCGCGACCCGGCTCGGGGACCTGCACGCCGAGGCTGTGATCACCCGCACCGAGGGAGTGAAGACCTACGCCGTCGGCCACCTCGCCGACGCCGAGGGAGTCACCGTGGAGGCAGAGGGCGTTTTCATCCAACCGCGCTGGGCGCGCGATACCTCGGAATAGGTTTCCACTGTGGAGAAAGTAGTTGCGGTCCTGATGGCCGCCGACCGTGACGAGAACTGGTGCGAGCGGCAGCGGGGACCGGTTGCCGACGAGCTGCTGGGTCTCGGAGTCGCCGGGCTGACCGTCAATGTCCGTGACCTCGCAGTCAGCAAGTCGCTGATGACCCTGACGACACTGGACCCACCCGCGGCCGCCGTGGTGAGCATCTGGACCCAGCAGAGCTACGGGGAGCAGGTCGCCCAAGCCCTGCGACTGCTGGCGGCCGAGTGCGATCGCGTCGCGGCCTATCTGGTCACCGAATCGACTCCGCTACTGGCACCGCTTGAACTAGGCAGTCGGACAACAGGTTTGGCAAACGTCGCGTTGCTGCGCCAACCGGCTGAACTGGACCACGCAAGCTGGCTGCAGCGCTGGCAGGGCGATCACACACCGGTGGCGATCGAGACGCAGTCCACCTTCGGTTACACCCAGAACACGGTCGTTCGCGCGCTGACACCGGACGCGCCGCAGCTTGCGGGCATTGTCGAGGAACTATTCCCGATCGAGGCGGTCACTGATCTGAAAGCGTTCTTCGGCGCGGCCGACGATGCCGACCTGCAGCAGCGACTCTCCCGGATGGTTGCCAGCACTTCGGCTTTCGGCGCCAACGAGAACATCGACACGGTGCCGACCAGTCGCTACGTGCTCAAGACACCCTTCGACAGTTGAGGAGACCGCCGTGATTCTTCAGATCGACGACCAGAACCGGGTCCGCACTCTCACGCTGAACCGGCCCGACTCGCTCAACGCCTTCAACGAGGCGCTCTACAAGGCGACCGCCGAGGCTCTGCAGCAGGCCGCCGAAGATCCCGACATCGCCGTCGTGCTCCTGACCGGAACGGGCCGCGCATTCAGCGCCGGCAACGATCTCAAGGAGATGCAGGCGCGCATCACCGACCCCGAAATGGCCAACCAAGGCTCACATTTCACCACCATGATCGACGCCCTGACCCGATTCCCCAAGCCGCTGATCTGCGCGGTGAACGGCGTTGGCGTCGGTATCGGCACCACCATCCTGGGCTACGCAGACTTGGCGTTCATGTCGTCGACGGCTCGGTTGAAGTGTCCGTTCACCAGCCTGGGCGTCGCACCCGAGGCGGCATCGTCCTACCTGCTGCCTCAGCTGATCGGCAGGCAGAACGCGGCCTGGCTGTTGATGTCATCCGAGTGGGTGAGCGCGCAGGAGGCGCTGACGATGGGCATGGTCTGGAAGGTGTGCGAACCCGACGACTTGCTCGACGAGGCCCGCAAGCACGCCGAAATTCTGGCCGCCCGGTCGATTCCGAGCCTGATCGCGGTCAAGCAGTCCATCGTCGAACCCATCCGAGCGGATATCGCGGCAGCTACCGAGCGCGAAAATGCACACTTCGCCGCACTTCTGGGAGGTCAGGCAAATGCGGCGGCGCTGGCGGATTTCACCGCAAAACGGGGTAACTGACCGCTACGAGCCGGTGGGCTGCAACTGTGCGGCGGCCTCGATGATCGCCCGGACGGTACGCCGGCAGCGACCACAATCGAGACCCGCTCCACACCTCGCGGCGACCTCTTTGGACGTGCATGCCCCGCTGGCGACCACTTCGGAAACGGTCTGACTGGTGACTCCTTCGCACAGGCACACATACATCAGCGAACCCCAGAAATCTGGGCCTCTGATGACGGCGCTGTCCGCATGTAGGCAAGTCTAACCTAACTTGGTTCGCGAAGGCTATCCTTACTTAGGTAAGGCTTTGACCAGCACTTTTAGTGAAATTGGTTAGCCCACACCGGGTCAATCAGCACGCCGCCCGTCGTAAACTCGACTAGATTCATGGTCGGCGTGAGGTGATGTTGCAGCCCAATTTCACCGTTGATCGCCGACGACTCGAAACCGTTTCACGGGACATTA
>CBAAAS010000604.1:0-2374 GCA_964658855.1 uncultured Mycobacterium sp. | reverse complement strand
TGGCCACCCCGATCAGCAGGACGGCGTTGGCGACGGCGGTGAACACCTCCGCGCGGTGCCAGCCGTAGGTGCGCGCCGCGGACTTACTGCCGCGCTGGGCGAGGATCACCGCGCACAGGCCCATGAAGGTAGCCGCGACGTCGGTCAGAATGTGGCCTGAATCGGCCAGCAACGCGATGGAGTCGATCACCAGCGCCGTGGTGAGTTCGACGAGGAAGAACCCACCGAGCAGCGCGGCGGCGATCGCCAGCCTGGGCACGGGCGTACCCGGGCTTGCGTGGTCGTGTCCGGCGCCCATAGCCAGCAATATATGCGGGTTCACGCATATATTGCAAGCGGCGCCGGCGACCTGCTCAGGTCAAGTGACGCCAGAATTGGGTGAGTCCGGCGCCGATCCGCCAGAGCAATCCCGGCACCCCCGACAGTTCGAAGGCGCTGTCGACCAAACCGAAGAACAACTGGTTCAGGGGCGGGGCGAACAGCAGCACGAACAGCAGCAGGAAGCCGTACGGCTTGAACTGTGCCAGCGCCCGCTGGGTCTCCGGGCTCAGGTGCGGCTCGAGCGCGTTGTATCCGTCCAGGCCGGGAATCGGGAGCAGATTCAACAGCAGCGCGGTGATCTGCAGGAAGCCCAGGAACGCCACCCCGGACCACAGCACCGAGTGCAGCGGGTCGAAGAACAGGTTGGTCGCTACGAGCAACAGGATGGCCAGCAGCAGGTTCGCCGCCGGACCGGCCAGGCTGATCAGGGTGCGCTGCTTGGCCGACATCTGCCACGTCCGCACATACACCGCGGCTCCCGGCAGGCCGATCCCACCGATCGCGGTGATCGCGATCGGCACCAGGATCGACCACACCGGGCTGACGTACCGCCGCGGATCCATATCCAGGTAGCCGCGCAGTGCGATGTCGCGGTCGCCGAAGCGCCAAGCCGTGAAGGCGTGCCCGAACTCATGCAGGCACAGCGACACCACCCAGCCCGCGATCACCAGAACGAACACCGCGGCGTAAGCCAGCGGCCCGACCTCGTCGCCGACCCAGTAGGCCAACCCGCCGCCCAGGACGGCCAGGCCGACGATGGCCCAGAAGACCGGGCTGGGCCGCACCGCCTGGTGCAAGTCACGGGGGCTCACGCGACGAAACTACCGGACGGGCACGATGCGCCGGCTCCTCACGCCTCGCGGCGTCGTCACCGGACGGCTAGCCAACCCTCGGTGTTCCGGTAGATCGTCGACCGCCGCGCCGGTCGCGGCGCAGCCACGCCGTCGCGAACCACCGAGGCCTCGACGCTGCCCAGCTGCGCGGCCCGCCCGATCAGCCAGCGTCGCGTGCCTGACACGCGGGCCCGCAACCCCGGCAGCGCCGCCGTCGGCTCGACCGTCACCTCGGCGACGTTGCCATCGAAGAGGACTGCGTCGTCGACCACGGCCTCGCCGTGCAGCTGCTGCTCCTCGCCGGCCGGTCGCCAGACGGCTGACCCGACGATGACGGAACCGGTCTCGTCGCGGATCAGCGGTACCCGTTCTGCGGTCCCGCGGCGCGCTCGGCGGGCCGCCCGGGCGCCGGAGGGCAGGCGATAGGCCCGGGTAGCCGGCGTGCGACGGCGCGGCACGTACGCCACCTCGACGTTCAGCAGCTCCGCGCGCAGCAGCCGGGTGAGCACCGCCGCGAGGTCGGCGTCGGCGCCGACCACCACCACCCGTCGCGCGCTACCGATATCACCGGGATCGACGATCGTCAGCCCTCGCAGCGGGCGCGGCAGATCACCGTCGAAAGCCAACACGACGATCTCTGGCACGTTCAGGAGCCTCCTCGCAAACGGCTGAGATAGTGTGGGTCACCGGCTGGACCACAATAAGCGGCCCCAATACGTGGGATTTAACAGGAGCAAGCCATGCCGGCAATCGTCCTGATCGGCGCCCAATGGGGCGACGAGGGCAAGGGCAAGGCCACCGACCTTCTCGGCGGCCGCACCAAGTGGGTCGTTCGCTACCAAGGTGGCAACAACGCCGGGCACACCGTGGTGCTGCCCAACGGCGAGAACTTCGCGCTGCACCTCATCCCGTCCGGAGTGCTGACGCCCGGCGTCACCAACGTCATCGGCAACGGTGTGGTGATCGATCCGGGTGTGCTGCTCGACGAGCTGAAGGGCCTCGAGGACCGCGGCGTCGACACCTCGAAGCTGCTGATCTCCGCCGACGCCCACCTGCTGATGCCCTATCACGTGGCCATCGACAAGGTGACCGAGCGCTATATGGGCAACAAGAAGATCGGCACCACCGGCCGCGGCATCGGACCGTGTTATCAGGACAAGATCGCCCGCATCGGCATCCGGGTCGCCGACGTGCTCGACCCCGAATCGTTGACGCAGAAG
>CBAAAS010000603.1:0-2389 GCA_964658855.1 uncultured Mycobacterium sp. | reverse complement strand
CATATCGCCCAGGCCCCGTTGACCACCCTGATGCTCACCAAGGCCAACCTGAAGCGGGCCTGGGAGCTGATGGGCATGCGCGTGCACTGGCAAACCTCCAACGACTTGGTCGCGCTCGCGTCGGTCAGCAAGGACGTCCAGGAATTGATTCAGCAGGTGTTCAAGGACAAGGTGTTGCCGTCCGAGCAAGCCCGACGCCAGGCCGCAGCGGCCGCATCGAGCGACGGCGCAGCAACCCCATAGGTCGGCTGTGAACATCGCCGATCACGCGATCAGCGCCGGTACGTCGCCGGCGCTGATCATGTCCGACGGCGATGTCATGTCGTTCGGCGAGCTGTATGACAGAAGTCAGCGGGTCGCCGCGGCGCTGCACAAGGCCGGGCTGCGCCCCGGCGACGGCGTGGCCCTGGTGCTGCCGAACCGGCCGGAGTTCTTCGAAATCACCTGGGGCTGCCAGCTTTCCGGGCTCTACTACACCGCGGTGAACACCCACTTCACCGCCGATGAAGTCGCCTACGTCGTCGACGACTCCGACGCCAAGGCGGTCTTCGTCGACACGTCGATGGCCGATCTCGCGGCGCACCTGCGCAGCGTCAACGCCGGTGTGGCGGTGCACATCATGGTCGGCGGCGAGTCGACCGGCTGGCAGTCCTACGCCGAAGCCGTCGCGACCGCGGGCGAGGCGCCGCCGGTGTCGGACGGATCGGAGATGTTGTATTCGTCGGGCACCACAGGTCGGCCCAAAGCCGTTCGCCGGCCCCTGCCGACCGACGGCAACGGGTCGTGGGCTCAGTCGGTGCTGGAGTTGGCGCTGATCCACAAATACGGCATGACGGTCCATAGCGTTTACCTGTCACCCGCACCGATGTATCACGCAGCCGGGGTGAACTACACGATGGCGGTCGACCGGGTCGGCGCCGCGGCGATCATCGTGCGCAAATTCGACGCCGAAGAGGTGCTGCGTCTGATCGAGACGCACAAGGTCACCCACGCCCAGTTCGTGCCGACGATGTTCGTCCGGATGCTGAAGTTGCCCGAGTCGGTGCGCCGGCAGTACGACGTGTCGAGTCTGCAGTGCGTCATCCATGCGGCCGCCCCGTGCCCGGTGGACGTCAAGCAGCAGATGATGGACTGGTTCGGCCCGATCATCCACGAATACTATGGCGGCACTGAGGGATTCGCGGGCACCACGATCGGGCCTCAGGAGTGGCTGGCCCACCCGGGGTCAGTGGGAATACCGATGTCGCCGGTGCACGTGGTCGGCGATGGCGGCGAAGTGGTCCCGGTCGGGCAGACCGGTGAGCTCTTCTTCGAAGGCGGGCCAAAGTTCGAGTACTTCAAGGACCCCGAGAAAACCGCGTCGGTGTCCAACGACCGTGGCTGGCGTTCGCTGGGAGACATGGGCTACGTCGACGATGACGGTTACCTGTACCTCACCGACCGCTCGACGTTCATGATCGTCTCGGGCGGGGTGAACATTTATCCGCAGGAGGCGGAGAACCTGCTGGTGATGCATCCCAAGCTTGTCGATGCCGCGGTGTTCGGGGTGCCCAACGACGAGTTCGGTGAGGAAGTCAAAGCCGTCGTGCAGCCGGCGGACGGCGTCACGGCCGGACCTGAGCTGGAAGCCGAGCTCATCGAATATTGCCGAACGCACCTCGCGGCGTACAAATGCCCGCGCACAATCGAATTCGATGCCACCCTTCCTCGTGATCCGAACGGAAAACTCTACAAGCGGCGCATCCGCGAACGGTATTGGCAGGGGCGGGCGTCCCGGATCGTATGAGCTGACGATGACAACGGAGACAACCAGATGAACGCGCGAACTGACGTGAATTGGACACCGCTATCGGTGCCGTTGGCGGTGGAGGATCCGAGTCGGATTCCCAAGCAGCGCTACTACGACCCCGACTTCTACGCGTTGGAGGCCGAGCTGTTCTGGCCGCGGGTGTGGCAGATGGCGTGCCGGCTCGAGGAGATTCCCAAGGTTGGCGACTTCGTCGAGTACGAGATCCTGGACCAGTCGATCATCGTCGTCCGCGTCGATGCCGACACCGTGCGGGCCTACCACAACGCCTGCCGTCATCGCGGGGTAAAGCTGGTGGAAGGCAACGGCAATCGGCGTACGTTCGTCTGCCCGTTCCACGGCTGGTGCTGGGGTATCGACGGGCGTAACACCTTCGTGCTGCGACCGGAGGCCTTCGCCGACGAGAACATGGCCGCCGACGATCTGCAGCTCGTCCCGGTCAAGTGCGAACTGTGGGGCGGCTGCGTCTGGATCAACCTCGACGACAACGCCCCGCCGCTACGCGACTGGATGGAGCCTTTCGCGTCTATCTACGACGCGTGGAACGTCGAGTCACTTCGCGTCGAGTGGTGGCAGTCCTGC
>CBAAAS010000602.1:0-2397 GCA_964658855.1 uncultured Mycobacterium sp. | reverse complement strand
AGTCCGGCTGGGGCGACACCGCGGTGACGCTGCCGGATGGCTCATGGACCAATACGCTGACCGGCGCTGTGGTCAGCGGGACATTGCCGGCCGCCGAGTTGTTCGCCGAATTACCGGTTGCACTGCTGGAGCGTCACGATGCCTGAATTCGCTGTCTGGGCACCGAAACCCGACACCGTCCGCATCGAGGTTGACGGCGCGGTGTCACCGATGACCCGCAGCGATGACGGCTGGTGGCGCGCGAGCGTCGACGCAGCGCCGAACGCGCGCTACGGCTATCTGCTCGACGACGAGCCGAAGCCGCTGCCCGACCCGCGGTCACCCCGCCAGCCCAACGGAGTACACGAGCACTCGCAGGTGTGGGAGCCCGATCCGCAGGCTTGGACGGACGGCGACTGGGCCGGCCGCACGGTGCAGGGCGCGGTGATCTACGAGTTGCACATCGGCACTTTCACGCCGGTCGGCACTTTCGATGCGGCCATCGACAAGCTCGACTACCTGGTCGATCTCGGCGTCGACTTCGTCGAGGTGATGCCGGTCAACGCATTTTCCGGAACGCATGGCTGGGGCTATGACGGCGTGCTGTGGTACGCCGTACACGAACCCTACGGCGGGCCAGACGGTTTGGTCCGCTTCGTCGACGCCTGCCATCGCCGCGGGCTGGGCGTGGTGATCGACGCGGTGTTCAACCACCTCGGCCCGTCGGGAAACTACCTGCCGCGGTTCGGGCCGTACCTGTCGTCGGCGAGCAACCCGTGGGGCGAAGGCATCAACATCGCCGATGCCCAGTCAGACGAGGTGCGCCGCTACATCATCGACTGTGCGCTGCGCTGGATGCGGGACTTCCATGCCGACGGCCTTCGCCTGGACGCCGTCCACGCGCTTTTCGACACCACCGCGATCCACATCCTTGAGGAGCTGGCCGCCGACACCGACGCGCTGGCCGAGGAACTCGGCCGCCCATTGTCGCTGATCGCCGAGAGCGATTTGAATGACCCAGCCATGATCACCCCTCGCCCGGAACACGGCCAGGGCATGACCGCGCAGTGGGACGACGACATCCATCACTCCATCCACACCGCGGTGTCGGGCGAGCGCCAGGGCTACTACGCAGATTTCGGCACGCTGGCCACGTTGGCAAAGACGTTGCGCCACGGGTTCTTCCATGCCGCCACGTACTCGTCGTTTCGTCAGCGGCGGCACGGAAGGCCATTGGACACTGCCACGATCCCGGCCACCCGGCTGGTGGCGTACACCTGCACCCACGATCAGGTAGGCAACCGTGCGCTCGGTGACCGGCCGTCGCAAAACCTGAGCTATGGCCAGCTGGCCGTCAAGGCCGCACTGGTACTGGCATCTCCCTACACGGCAATGCTTTTCATGGGCGAGGAATGGGGTGCGTCGACTCCGTTCCAGTTCTTCAGCTCCCATCCAGAACCCGAGCTGGCCCGCGCCACCGCCGAGGGCCGCAAGCGGGAGTTCGCCGATCACGGATGGAATGCCGACGATATTCCCGATCCGCAGGACCCACAGACCTTCCAGCGGTCGAAGCTCGACTGGTCCGAGCTCGACAGCGCCGACCATCCGAAATTGCTCCGGATCTATCAGGAACTGATTGCGTTGCGGCGCAACGAAAGCGACCTGCGGGATCCGTGGCTGGACAATCTGGACGTCGAATATGACGAAGACGGCCGCTGGATCGTGTTGCACCGCGGCGGGTTGACGGTCGCCTGCAACCTCGGCACCCAGCAGCTGCCGCTACCCATCACCGGTGAACTGGTACTGGGTTCGGAACCGATCAGCGTCGGCGAGCGGATTACCGAACTACCGCCGCATGCATTCGCGATCGTGCGCACTGTGGATCACTGACTACCGGGCTGGTCCGTCAGCGCTGATCATGCCCGGATGACCCATTCCGAGTTGTTGCCGATCCCGCCCATCCAGACCGCCTGCGATCCGGTGTATTCGACGCAGGACCTGCGTGAGCGGTGGCGTGCGTTGATGGGGCCGTTGGGTTTTGGGACCCGACTGCTGTGGTTCGGCCTGATCGGGCCGGACCGCTGCTTCACCAAGAAGCTCAGCCGCATCCCGGTCCGCCCACGGCCCCGCGGACGGATCGTCTGGAACCTGATGTCGTCGCTGCGGACGCTGCTCGATGACCTGGAAGCGGGAACTACCGTGGCTTTGCTGCTGTCCGGACCGGGCCGCGGTCCGGTGTCGACCATCGAACTGATGTGGTCGATGTCGTTGACCGACATGGCCGGACGATTCGCCGTTCCGCTCGAACCGATCTTTCGCGCGAACGACGAATCGGTCGCAGTGCTGGGCTAGCTTTCGTCAATCGGGTAGCTTTCGCGTGTGAGTGAAATCGACTACGGCGCCAGAGCCCGTCTCGAT
>CBAAAS010000601.1:0-2404 GCA_964658855.1 uncultured Mycobacterium sp. | reverse complement strand
ATCCACCCCCTCGGGGCGGGCCGGCTTGGTGCCGGTGGCGATGACGATGCGATCCCCGCTGACCGTGGTGCGCTCGCCCCGGGAGCGGTCCTCGACCAGCAGGGTGTGCTCATCGCGGAATCGGGCCTCGCCGGGAATCAGGTCAACCCGGTTGCGCATCAACTGATTTCGCACTACATCGGCCTGTTTGCCGATGACATGCTGAGTCCGGGACAGCAGATCCGCGGGGGTGATCTTGTCCTTGACGCGGTAACTGGCGCCGTACAGTTCGCGCTGATTCATACCGGTCAGGTAGAGCACAGCCTCGCGCAGCGTCTTGGACGGGATGGTGCCGGTGTTGACGCACACGCCGCCGAGCATCGGACGCTGTTCGATGACCGCGACCGATTTACCCAGCTTGGCTGCGGCGATCGCGGCTTTCTGGCCACCCGGGCCTGAGCCGATGACGACCATGTCGTATTCGAGTATCGAACCCATGAGAAGACAAATACGCCCGTTGCGTTGCGGGCGCACGTCGAATCCGGCTACATACACGTGAACAATCCGGTTGCTGCGCCGCGCGTTATCCCCAGTGGCGCGCCGGTGCACAGCAGGGCGCTTCCAGGACCCGTGCCGCCGACGGGCTGACGGTGCCAGTTGCCAGCGTCGTCGCCATGACCAAGCAGCGACATGACTTTGAACTGAATCGGCCCGGCGCAGTGATCGCCGCGCTCCCAGCGGTATTGGGGTTCGTGCCGGAGAAATCCTTGGTGTTGTTGTCGATCGACGGGGGTGAACTCGGATCGGTGATGCGCGTCGACCTGTCCGACGCGGTCACCGATCAGATCGGCCACCTCGCGGAGGTCGCCGCGGCCGCCCGCCCCGAGGCGGCCATCGCGGTGATCGTCGACGCGGACGGTGCCGACTGCCCGATGTGCAACGACCAATACCGCGATCTGTGTGCGTCGCTGACCGGCGAACTCCTCCACCACGACATCGCACTGTGGGCCGTGCACGTCGTCAACCGCGTGGCTCTGGGCGGCCGCTGGCATTGCGTGGACGGCTGCGGCGCGGGCGGAGTCGTCGATGACCCGTCCGCGTCACCGCTCGCGGTCGCCGCAGTGCTGGACGGGCGCCGGCTCTACCCGCGGCGAGCCGACCTGCAGGCGGTGATCGCGGTCGACGACCGGGCCCGCAGCGCGATGCTGACCGCCCTGATCGGCGAGCAGGCCGCGCGGCGCGACGAGGCACGTCGCGCCGACCCGGACGGCTGTGTCCGTCGCGGCGTCGAGGCCGCGATGGCGGCCGCCGCAGCGGTCGCCGACGGAGCGCACATCGGCGATCCGGCGCTCGCCGGGTTGGCGTGCGCGCTGGCCGACGTCGAAGTGCGTGACACGTTGTACGCGCTGGCGGTCGGCCACAGCGCCGGTGACGCCGAGTCGCTGTGGGCGCTGCTGTCACGCACCCTGCCGGCCCCTTGGCGCGCCGAGGCGCTGGTGTTGCTGGCTTTCAGTGCATATGCCCGCGGAGACGGGCCACTGGCCGGTGTGTCGCTGGAAGCTGCGCTGCGCTGCGAGCCGGAACACCGGATGGCGGGCATGCTCGACACGGCGTTGCAGTCGGGTCTGCGGCCGGAGCACATTCGGGAATTGGCGGTCACCGGCTATCAGCTGGCCGAGCGCGTGGGCGTGCGGCTACCTCCGCGGCGGGCGTTTCGACGTCGTGCAGTCTGAAACAGCTTCGGGGCTAGACCTTTTCGACCTTGACGGCGTGAGCCATCTCGTGCGGCAGGCTCACGTTCTCGTGGCCCGGGATGACGATCGTCACGCCGCCGGCTTGGTTGGATTCGACGATCACGCGGGCGTTGGGGACGACGCCGGCGTCTTTGAGCCGGGTGATCAGATCGATGTCGCCCTGCACGTGCTCGGTCAGCTGGCGCACCACGACCGCGACGGGCGCACCGGCCGGCAGCTCCGTCAAGCGCACCAGATTGCCGTCGTCAGCGCCGAACCCGTCGCCGATGCCTAAATCGATGAGCCCCGGAATCGGGTTGCCGAACGGGGAGGTGGTCGGGTTGTTGAGCACTTTCATGAGGCGGCGTTCGACGTCATCGCTCATGACGTGCTCCCAGCGGCACGCCTCGGCGTGGACCTCTTCCCACGGCACACCGATGACGTCGACCAGCAGTCGCTCGGCAAGCCGATGCTTGCGCATCACCGCGACAGCCAAGGCGCGGCCTTTGTCGGTCAGCTCGAGATGACGGTCGCCGGCCACATGCAGCAGCCCGTCCCGTTCCATCCGCGAGACGGTCTGGCTGACCGTGGGACCGCTCTGGTCAAGTCGTTCGGCGATACGGGCGCGCAGCGGGGTAACGCCCTCTTCCTCGAGGTCGTAAATGGTCCGCAGGTACATCTCGGTGGTATCA
>CBAAAS010000600.1:0-2407 GCA_964658855.1 uncultured Mycobacterium sp. | reverse complement strand
TGCTTGTCGGCCGACTGATCGACCAGCGGTCCATAGGCGGCGTAATCGAACGATCGCAACACACCTGCCACGTCCCGCAACGGAGAGTCCGGCGCGCGCCGCTCCTCCAGCGGTTGGCCAGGCTCACCTTCGAAATCGATCACCAACCAGGACTCGGGCGTGCGCAGCACCTGGCCCAGATGCAGATCACCGTGCACCCGCTGCACCGTGATGGTCTGCTCCGCGAGCTTCTGGAAGCGGTGCTCGATGGCCGGGACGTACTGCTCGACCTCGGACACCGCTGCGGCCGACGACGACAACCGGGCCAGCATGGTGTCGACCGGGAACGGTGCCTGCGAGGTACCGAGCGCTTCGGCGAGCCCTGCGTGCACCGACGCGACGGCTTCGCCCAGACGGTAGGACTCACCGGCGAAGTCGCCGCCGACCTCGTAGGCGTACAGGTCGCCTTCGGCGAACAGGTCGCGGACGCTGGCGGTGGCCATCGCCCAGCCCTCGGCCGCATTGCCCTCGTACTCGGTCGCCATCCCCAACGGGACAGTGGTGTCGCTGCCTGGAGCGGTCAGTTCGTAAGTGCCCAGCAACCGCGCCACGTGCGGGTTACCGGCCCGGCCGAGGACCCGGTTGAGCTCGATGTCGGGGTTGATTCCCGGGCTGACCCGGCGGAACACCTTCAAGATCGCGTCGCGGTCGAAGATCACGCTGGTATTGCTCTGCTCGGCGTCGGAGACCCGGGGGTAGGCCTTCAGCGGCAGGGTGACGTCCGGCTCCTTGCTGAACGACACGTCTCCCTGGGCGGCCGACGAATCAATCAGCGACAGCAGAAACGCAGCAGAGGCCGGGTCGTAGAGCGCGTCGAAGCCGACACGGTCGCCGTCAGCCCCGATGGTGGCGACGGTGCTGAACTCGGTGGGCGGTTCGGAATCCCAGCCGACGAGCACCTGATAACGCTCGGCCGAGCCGTCGGTGTAGGTGACGTCGACCAGCACGAGATCGAGACCGCCGCGCAGACCTACCACCAGACCCGGCTCGGCGGTCGCGAGCACGCGGCTACGGCCGGCGTACCAGCGCTGCTGCGGCAACCATTCTGACCACGGCAGATTCATTACGACTCCTCCGACTGGCACAACTGGAACCAGTAGAACCCATGGCTTGGCAGGGTGAGCAGATACGGCAGGTGTCCGATGGGCGGAAATCTCACCCGCCCGGTCAACTCGGTCGGTATGTAGCCGTTCCACTGCTGCAAGTTCAGTTCGATGGGTTGCGGGAAACGCGACAGGTTGTTGACGCAGACCACCACGTCGTCGTCGGACACCCGGGCGTAGGCCAGCACCGACGGGTTCGTCCCGCCCAACTCCTGGAACGACCCGACGGCGAACGCGTCGTGTCTCCTGCGCACCATCAGCATGGTGCGGGTCCAGTTCAGCAGTGACGTCGAGGTGTCCATCTGCGCTTCGACGTTGACGGCCTGGTACCCGTAAACCGAGTCCTGGCTGGCGGGCAGGTAGAGCCGGCCGGGGTTGGCCTTGGAGAAACCGGCGTTGCGGTCCGGTGTCCACTGCATCGGGGTGCGCACGCCGTCGCGGTCACCCAACCAGATGACGTCGCCCATGCCGATCTCGTCGCCGTAGTAGAGACACGGCGAGCCGGGCAACGACAGCAGTAGCGCGGTGAACAGCTCGATCTGGTTGCGGTCGTTGTCCAGCAGCGGGGCCAGCCGGCGCCGGATTCCGACGTTGGCTTTCATCCGTGGGTCTTTCGCGTACTCGGAGTACATGTAATCGCGCTCTTCGTCGCTGACCATCTCCAGCGTCAACTCGTCGTGGTTGCGCAGAAAGATGCCCCATTGCGCCATGTCGGGAATCTCAGGGGTCTGTCCCAGAATCTCCGAGATGGGGAACCGGGACTCGCGCCGGACCGCCATGAAGATGCGCGGCATCAGCGGGAAGTGGAAGGCCATGTGGCATTCGTCACCGCCGGTGCTGGTATCGCCGAAGTACTCGACGACATCGCCCGGCCACTGGTTGGCCTCGGCCAGCAGCACCCGGCCCGGGAACTCGTCGTCGACAACCTTGCGGACCCGCTTCAGGAACGCGTGTGTCTCCGGCAGGTTCTCGCAGTTGGTGCCTTCACGCTCGAAGAGGTAGGGCACCGCGTCCAGTCGGAACCCGTCGATTCCCAGGCCGAGCCAGAAACGCAGGACATCGATCATCGCCTCCTGCACGGCCGCGTTGTCGTAGTTCAGATCCGGCTGATGAGAGAAGAACCGGTGCCAGTAGAACTGGCGCCGGACCGGGTCGAACGTCCAGTTCGACTCCTCGGTGTCGACGAAGATGATCCGGGCGTCGGTGTATTTCTCGCTGGTGTCGCTCCACACGTAGTAGTCGCCGTAGGGCCCGTCGGGGTCGTG
>CBAAAS010000599.1:0-2425 GCA_964658855.1 uncultured Mycobacterium sp. | reverse complement strand
GTCGTACTCGCTTCCGGCACCGAGCTCGACCCGGTTGCGTTCCGCGCGTTCCTCGCCGAACAGCCCGACCTCGGCCCGAAGCAGTGGCCGTCGTACATCCGGGTCAGCTCGAATCTGCCGCGAACGGCGACGTTCAAGGTGCTCAAGAGGCAGCTTTCGGCCGAGGGCCTGGACTGCGACGATCCGGTTGTGCCGATTCGTCGATAGCGCTACGGGAGATGGCGCTCCCATTCGTGCGGCACCACTAAGTAAAAAGGCGCGGCCAGCAGCGGCTCCACGTGTGAGTCTTGCCATCGTCGCGCCAGCAGCGGCTGTAACCGAAGTGCGATGTCGACCGGATCGTCGTCAAGGAAGCAGTAGGTGATGCATTGCCCTGATGACTCGTCAGCCGAAGCCGACCAGACGCCGGCAACGCCGTCGACATCGAGTAAGCCGGTAGCGGGTGCAGTTCCCTTCTCTACCAACAGAAATACTCCCTGAAGGGGCCACCACGGAAGCACATCGGCCCCCACCTTGACGTGTGGCGCCGACGCCTTGCTGTGTATTTCGTACACTCCGCGTTCCACCGGGGGCAGCAATGTGGGTATCCGGCCGGCGTCTCGCAACGCCTTTCCGAGTTCCAGGAAGCCCTTCAGCCCGTTGGGATCGGAAAAGAAATAGGTCATCACATGATCAACAGGGTCGAATCGCTCGTGACTGACCGGGCGCACCGCGCGGCAGGCCGGTGTCGAGACCAACCGAAGCGACGCGCGCAATGCGGCCAGCCGATGCTGCTCTGGTCGATGATCGAGCGTGTGCCATCGCAGATAGTCGGCGTCTGATCCACTGGGATGCCGCGTCGCCATCGAGATGAACAGGGTGCTGATGCCGCCGTCCCCCGTCTCGAGAACGGCGGTCACGTTGTCCGACGGCGTACCTGGAAGCTCGGTCATCTGCTGTCCTTGTGCCGAATTACGGGTGGTGACACAGACTGTAATCCGCGCAACCAGTCGGGCCCGAGAAACGACCGGTCGGTACGATTCGGGCATCGTGAAGCGCGCGTTGGAGACCAGCTTTCAGAACCTGTCGAGATCCGTTCCGGCGACAATTGGCGTCGCAATCGCTTCCGCCGGCGCCGAGCCGGTTTCGTTGGGCGAGTGGTCCGACGGGGTGGCCTGGTCGACCATCAAGGTGCCGTTGGCCGTCGCGGCATTGCGAGCCGGCGTCGCACATCCCGACCAATTGGTCGCCGCGATCACCCGATCGGACAATGCCGCCGCCGAGGAACTCTGGTCACAACTCGGCGATCCCGCCGCGCCGCTGGTGCAATCCGTGCTGCGCGAAGCGGGCGATCCGGTCAGCGTGGTCGAATCACGCCGCCTGCGTGCCGAATACACGCCGTTCGGTCAAACCCGATGGTCGTTAACCGACCAGGCCAGGTTCGCCGCCGGACTGTCGCGCGTCTCCGGGGCATCCCGCATCGTCGATCTGATGGGAACCCTCAGTGCCGACCACCTGTGGGGACTGGCAGCGAAAGGCTTTGCCGCGAAGGGCGGTTGGGGGCCCGGTCTGACCGGTGGGTATCTGGTCCGTCAGCTCGCGATCGTCTCCGAGACCGTCGGCGTTGCGGTGGCCGCCGAGGTCCAAGGAGGCGGATACGAAGCGGGGGTTGACGCGATCAACTCGTTGGCCGACTGGGTGGTCGACGAGGCGTTAACCAAGTATTGACGGAACGACGGCGTCGACCAGATGCGGGCCGGGCTCGGCGAACGCCGCAGCCAGTGCGTCAGCGAACTCCTCGACGGTGGTCGCGCGGCGAGCCGGCACTCCCATACCCTCGGCAATCTTGACGAAATCCATTGTCGGGCGCGATAAGTCGAGAAGATCGAGCGCCTTGGGTCCGGGCGCCGATCCGACTCCCACCCGCTGAAGCTCGAGACGCAGAATGTCGTAGGCACCGTTGTTGTAGATGACGGTGGTGACGTCGAGGTTCTCGCGTGCCTGAGTCCACAACCCCGAAATCGTGTACATCGCAGAGCCGTCGGATTCCAGATTCAGGACCGGCCGGTCGGGCGCGGCAACCGCGGCTCCTACCGCTGCTGGGATTCCGTAGCCGATCGCGCCGCCGGTCAGGGTCAGCCAGTCGTGCGCAGGCGCGCCCGCAGTCGCCGCGGTCAGCGGAATGCTGGACGTGTTGGACTCGTCGACGACGATCACGTTCTCCGGCATCAGCGCGCCGACCACGTCGGCCACCGACACGGCGGTCAACGCACCGCTCGGCAGTTGCGGACGCGACAGCTCTGCGACCGGCGCAGTGCTTCCCGGGGTCAATTCGTCGGCCAACGCGATCAATGCGTCTGCCGCACCGCTGTATTCGGCGAGCACGTGCACCTCGCAGCCGACCGGCACCAGGTCGCTGGGCTTGTCGGGGTAGCCGAAGAACGAC
>CBAAAS010000598.1:0-2425 GCA_964658855.1 uncultured Mycobacterium sp. | reverse complement strand
CGGTGTACCAGGTGACGTGCGGCGTGAGCACGACGTTGTCGAGCCCGAGCAGCGGGTTGTCCGGAGCTACCGGCTCGACGCCGAAGACGTCCAGGCCGGCCGCGGCCAGTCGGCCGTCGCGCAGCGCCTCCGCCAGAGCGTCCTCGTCGACAATCGGGCCGCGCGAAGTGTTGACCAGCACCGCACCAGGTTTCATCCGCGCGATCGTGGCCCGGTCGATGAGTCCCTCGGTGTCGGTGGTCAATGGCAGGTGCAGCGAGACGACGTCGCTGGCGGCCACCAGTTCCGGCAACGGCCGCCAGCCGGGTAAGCCGTCGTCGCGGGTGCTGGTGTGTAACACCGTGGCGTCCATCGCGGCGACGATGTTCGCCACCCGTTTGGCGATGTTGCCGTAGCCGACCAGGCCGACGGTGCAGCCACCGATATCACGGACGGTCTCGCCCAAATCCGGATCAGAGGGCCAGCCGCGGCCATCGCGGGTGGCGCGATCGAGCACCGGCAGGCGGCGCAGGGCGGCCAGCATCAGCAGCACCGTTCCTTCGGCCACCGACGGCGCATTGGCCCCGGGCATGTTGGCCACCGCGATGCCGTGTCTGGTGGCGGCGTCGACGTCGATGGTGTTGACCCCGGCGCCGAACTTATGGATCAACCGCAGCTTGGGCGCCCGTGACATGGCGGCGCCGGTAAGTGGATGCAACACATGCCAGAAGACCTCGGCCTCGGGTAGCTCCCGGTCAAGCGCCTCGTCATCGGTGCACCACCGGATGTCCAGCCAATCGGCTTCGGCTGCAAGAAAATCCAACACCTTGGGGCCGGGCTCGAAGTGGGCAAGAACCCTCAGCGCCACCGCTTGGCTATCCATTTGGCGATTGTGTCAGCCTGCTCGCTGCGCGCACCGGGCGTGGTGAAGTAGTGGTCGGTGTTGATCGAGCACTGGGATTTGTCGGTGCCGGCCAGCGCGTCGTAAATGCGTTGGGCATCCGACGGGAACACGCCGGTGTCGGCCTCGGCGTTGATCACCAACGCGGGGCAGTTGATTCGGGCCAGGTGCGGCTCGGCCCGGGTCTGCGCGGTGCGCAGGCTCCACATCGCCAGCCAGCTGCGCAACGTGCAGGCCGCGGCGATGCCGTGCGCCGAGCGGTTGGCCTTCGCGGGCGGCCCGGCGTAGCAGAGGTTGGGCTGGCGATGAGTCGGCTCAATTGTCGGATCGACCATCCGCGGGTCGGCCCACGTTCTCATCACGGTGAATGGGCGATCCGAAAAACCGGCAGCCCGAACACGTTTGAGCTCGATCTCGGCCCAGTCGGTGATCGCGTTGTTGCGCGCGACCTGTGCGGAGCGGTAACGGGTCAGAAATTCCGGCGAGTACGCCGGACCGTTTCGCTCATCGAAGAGATCGAGGGAGCGGTCAGTGGCGATCGGATCGTTCTCGTCGACGACCGAGCCGTCCATCCAGGCGGTCAGCACGTCGGGGCGTCCCGGATGCGCCGCGCTGGCCACATAGCCGTCGGCGGGCAGCAGATCGGTCAGGCCCGCGGCGGGTCGCATGCCCGGCACCGCCGTCACGTGTGGGTTGGTCGCCTGCGCCTGGTAGGCGGCCATCAGCGAGCCGCCTCCGGAATTACCCAGCAGCACAATCGTTTCCACAGCCTGCGTGTCGCGCAGCCAGCGCACTCCAACGCCGATGTCGACCAGCGCGTGGTCGAGAAGGAAGCTGCTCTCGAATCCGCGAAACCGGGTGTTCCAGCCGAGAAATCCGATCCCGCGGGTGGCCAGGTAGTCGGCGAGGTAATGCTCGGAGAAGTCGATTTGGTAGTGGGTGGCGATCACCGCGACCTTGGGTTTGCGCCCGACACCGCGGTGATAGAGCCCCTGGCATGGATGCCCACCGGCGCCGGCGCGTCTGCCGGTCGGCGACGGCAGACCGATGAATTCGCGGATGACCCCGGGGGTGCCGGTGGTACGAGTCACCTCAGCTGACCTCCTTGTAGTAGATGGCCCGGTAGAAGATGTTCGCCAGGGTGGCGATGCAGGCTTGGTCGTCGGGTTCAGCGCTCGACGTCCGACTGGTCAATTGCAAGTAGCAGAATTGATTTAGCATCGCGACGATCGCCACCGCCATCAATTGCGGGTCGTCGTCCTCGCAGTAGCCTTCCGCCTGGGCCCGTCGCACCATCTCGGTGATGAATGAAGTTGGGATATCGCAGATTTCAGACCAGTGCTGGGCGAAGTCGTCGTTGATCATCGCAAGTTGCGACACGCTGATCATTTCCGCCAGCCGATGTTTGTAGGTGTGCCAGTGCGCCGCCGCGAACTGGTGTGTGCGCTCCCGCGTCGACAAGCCGTGCCGGGTAACCGGTTTCGCCCGCTCGCCGACCTCGTCGCGGAAACGCAGCGCCCACTCGCGGATCATCGCCTCTTTGGA
>CBAAAS010000597.1:0-2435 GCA_964658855.1 uncultured Mycobacterium sp. | reverse complement strand
TCGATAGTACGCGATCTCCCGACGAACTGTTACCCGCCTTCGCAGATCGCGGCCGTGGGGGCGCCTGCGCTGGCGGTACAGCGCGACTCGGTGCCCTGGGGTGTCGTCTGAGGCCTGCGTTTCGCAACCTCAGGATCAGGTCGTGCGCGCTGACGGATGCGATGCGTAAGAGCAGTGCGGGGTCGTTGAGCCGGCTGGGCGGGTCGATGAGGTGAGCGACCCGCAGGACGCTTTCTGCAACTGCGGCGTCATTGGACGCGGCCACCAAGGCGCTCTCAATGAGGTTGCTGCGCAGTCGCTTACGCCATGACCGCCTGCTGGTTGTCACGGGCACGCGTTCGTTGGATCGGTTGCGCGCCCAGGCTTGGGCGATGGGTTGCGCAGAGCTTGCGAAGAAGCGCCGCGCCAAGCCGTCGTCCCCGCCGTCGAGGCAATCACGCAGGGCCAGCGCCTGCAGAGCGGCCATCGTCATGCCCTGTCCGTAGATCGGATTGAGGCTGCACTGCGCATCACCGATCACCAACAAGCCGGCCGGGAATCGAGGCATCCGGTCGTAACGTCGCCAGACCGAGGCCGGGTTGCGAAACTTTACGATCTCGCCGAGGGGAACGGCCGCGTCCAGTTGCTCGCCGATGGTTCGGGGGAGAACGTTTCCTGCCAGGGTCAGCATCTCGGCAAAATCGCCAGGCGCCCCGCCGGTGTCGATCGAGCGACCGACAGCCAGCATCCAGGTGTCGTGCTCGCAGGCCGATAGAAGCACCGAGGGATGTCGAGGTCCTTGGTTCGACATGACCAACTGCTGGTCGATTCCGCCACCCGGGATGACGAATCGTTGGCTGGAGTAACCGACCGGGGTCGGAGACCGCTCCTCGGCCGGTCGTCCGTATCCCAGTCTCTCGAGGAACACCGGTGTCCGGCCCGCCCGCCCCGTCGCGTCAACGACGAGATCAGCTTCGAGTGTCGCCGTTAACTCGCTGCTGCGGTTGACAATTCGCGCACCAGCGACAGTGTCGGTAGTCGCAAGAAGCTCGAGAAGATCATGGTCGTCCAAAACCGTCACATTCGGCAGTCCCATGACCCGCCGGCGCAGATGGAATTCCATGAACGGGCGACTCGCCAGGCACAGCGTCAACGCCGTGGGGTCGGCGATCATGCCCGAACGGGCCAGTTCCCAATCCCCCGTCCGTGCGTAGAGCCGCGACAGGTCCCCGTCCCGGACGATGACGGCACCGGCAGCCTCCATCTCATCGAGTAGGCCGGGAAACAAATGCGACAGCGCCTGCACACCGCGGCCCAGGAACACGTGTAGATGGCGGTCCTGGGGAACGCCTCGTCGGTGGTTCGGATGGTCGGGCAGGACGTCGCGCTCCACGACAGTGACCGAGTCGTAGAACTCTGAAAGCACCCGCGTCGCGAATAGACCAGCCATTCCGGCGCCCAGCACCACCGCGTGTTTGCGGCCAACCGTGGTCATGCGGCCGCCGTCGTTCGACTGGCATCCATCCACGAACCGTACACTCAAATTAAGAAAAATAAGGAAAAATTAAGGTAGCGATGAGAAGCATGTTTCAGAAGTGGCACCGCGCCCGACAAGAGCTAACTGCCTTCCCGCAACAGGTGGTTGGGCTAGCGTCGGCGCCAACGGCTAACGCCTAGCGGCGACACGGGGGAGACGTCATGATGTACCGCCCTCTGTGTCGCAGTTGGGTGGGCTGCCTGTTCGCTGCGGCGTGCCTGGTTCTGTCGGCTACCGCGTGTGCCCCCAACATGATTCAGGGTCGGGCTGCGTCCATGTTGTACGACCCTGACCGCGTGGGTGGCCTGCCGGCCGCCGGCGGCTTGAGCGGGGTCCGAGCCGACGCGCCTGCACCGCGAGGCGACGTCGAGCGAAGCGATGGCGGCGACAACGATCGGCTCGCCCTGTTGGCGGTCAACGACATTCAGGAATTCTGGACGTCTACTTACCCTCAATTTTTTGCGGGCGATTACCGGCCGGTGTCCGCCACCCGGTCATACGACGCCAGCAATCCCGCCAGCGGGCGGGTGTGCGGCACGACCGTCGTCTACTCAGATCCCAATGCGTCGTACTGCCTTCGCGACGATTCGATTTCCTGGGACCGCGGCATTCTCATCCCCGATGCACGCAAGTACTTCGGCGACGTGTCCGTGGCAGCGGTGCTCGCACACGAACTCGGCCACGCCGTGCAGACCAGAGCCCACACCGTGCACCGGCTATCTCGCACCATCGTCAAAGAACAGCAGGCCGATTGCTTCGCCGGTGTCTATCTGCACTGGGTAGCCCAAGGCCGGTCAACCCGTTTTGCCCTGAACACCACTGATGGTCTCGACCACGTCCTCGCCGGCGTAATAACCCTGCGGGACCCCATCGATGAATCCGAAAAGGCTCCTGGTGCACACGGTTCCGCGCTCGACCG
>CBAAAS010000596.1:0-2439 GCA_964658855.1 uncultured Mycobacterium sp. | reverse complement strand
CGCCGAAGCGGTCGGCGAACTGGTCGTAGAACCGTTCGATCATTCGCGTCCGCTCTGGCAGCTGATCCTCATCAAAGGGCTTGCGGGGCGGCGCGTCGCCGTGATGTTCAAACTCCACCACGCCGCGGTCGATGGCATCTCGGGGCTGGATCTGCACGCGATGCTGTTCGACCAGTCGCCAGAAGGCCGGGACGTGCCGCCTCCGACGACGCCGCGGGCCACCGCACTGCCGTCGAGATGGGAGATGCTCGCCCGCGGGGTGGCGAGTCTGCCGAAGCAGCCACTTCGAAGCGCGATCGGCGGCATCCGGAGTTTGCCGTACCTCGATCAGGTGATGCCGTTCCGGGTGATACCGGGATCGGGCGCGATCGCAGGGGCGACACGACGGCTGGCACGCACCGCAGGCATCGGTGGCGACGGCATGCTGATCCAGGGCGGCGGCCTCACGGCGCCGACGACCGTGCTCGATGAACCCGTCACCGCCGCGCGTCGCCACTGGGGTTTCACCCGGGTGCCTCTGGAAGAGGTGAAGCGGGTAAAGACCCATTTCGGCGTCACCGTCAATGACGTCGTGGTGGCCACCATGGCGGGCACCATCCGCAGGCTGCTGGTCGAACTCGATGGCCTGCCCAACGAGCCGTTAGTGGCGCTGGTGCCGGTGTCTGTCCGCAGTGACAACACCGATACCGGCGGCAACCTCGTGCAGGTGATGCTCATCGAGTTGCCCACCAACGAGAGCGACCCCGCGACGCGGGTACGACTGACTCACGAAGCGCTGCGGAACGCGAAGGAGCGCCATGGCGCCGTCCCTGCCACCGCCTTGCAGGGAGCCGATGAATTCCTCATGCCCGCGCTGTTCATCCGGGCTTCGCGCGCCGTGACGATGATGTCCGGGAAGGCGGCCGTGACCTCCAACGCGGTGATCTCGAACGTTCCCGGCCCCCCCGCCCCGGTATACGTCGCCGGGGGACTCGTCGAGGCGTTCTACCCGGTGGGAGGGGTCATCGAAGGGTTCGGTTTCAGCACTATCGTGTTCAGCTACTGCACTCACCTGCACGCCGGGTTTACCTCGTCGAGCAGCACCGCCGACCCGTGGCGAATTGCGCAGGCCTACAACGACAGTCATGACGAACTCGTCGGGCTATTGCCTTCGTAGCT
Source organism: uncultured Mycobacterium sp. (assembly GCA_964658855.1). Classification (GTDB taxonomy): domain Bacteria; phylum Actinomycetota; class Actinomycetes; order Mycobacteriales; family Mycobacteriaceae; genus Mycobacterium. Next base: position 1,281 of record CBAAAS010000596.1, on the reverse strand, counting down.
GACGGAAGCGACCCGCTCGCTACTTACCCAGCACGGTGATGGACACGACGGCTTCCTCGCCGGCGTACATACCGCCGCCGTTCTCGGCCAGCGCAATACGCGCATCCGGCACCTGTCGAGGCCCGCTTTCGCCGCGCAGCTGACCCACCAATTCGTAGATCTGTGCGAGCCCGCTCGCCCCCATGGGGTGGCCCTTGGATTCGAGGCCGCCCGAGGGATTGATGGGTAGCGATCCACCGAGGGCGGTTGCTCCCGACTCGGCCAGCTTGCCGCCGGCTCCGATCTCGCAGAAGCCCAACATCTCGCTTTGCAAGATCTCGCCGAACGCTGATGCATCGTGGACCTCGGCAACGGAGACGTCGGCAGGGCCGACTCCCGCCTGCTCGTAGGCGACCTGTGCGGCTCGCCTGCTCACCGAGCGGTCCCATTCCGAAAGGGGACGCACCGACCCGGTCGCAATGGCGCTGCTCAGCACCCGAACCGGGCGCGCATCAACAAACCGGCGCAAACCGGCTGCGTTGCAGACGATTGCGGCTGCCGCACCATCGGTCATCGGTGCGCACATCGGTAGCGTCAGCGGCTCGACGACGGTGCGTGCCGCGAGGATCTCCTCAACGGACATCGCCTTGCGGAAGTGCGCCAAGGGGTTGTCGACGGCATTGCCATGATTCTTCTCCGAAACGATCGCCAACTGCCGCTTCGTCGTGCCGAAAGTTGCCATGTGCGACCTGGCCAGGGCCGCGTAGATCTCCATGAAGAGACTGCGGTTGCCGCCTTCGTCGGCCACCTCACCGCCGAGCTCGCGGAGGACCGCCCGGACTCCATCTAGGTCATGGACGTCGACGCCGCCCTCGAAGACAGCCAGCATTTTCTTCTTGTCGTCGGTGTTGGTCTTGTCGACACCGACCGCGAGCACCACGTCCCCGGCGCCGGCTCGGACGTGCAGGACCGCCTGGTTCAGCGCGGTTCCTCCCGTGGCGCAGGCATTCTCGACATTGACCATGGGGATCTGTTCGAAACCCATGCTGCGCAAAGCCATTTGGCCCGGAACGACGATCTGACCTTCCAACGGCGCTTGGACCGTGTTACCGAAGTAGGCGGCGTCGATGTCCGAGAGTTGCGCGCCTGCGTCGGTGAGTGCACCGGTCACCGCTTCGCGGGTGAGGTCCTTGACCGAGAGTTCCCGGCGTACCCCAAATCGGGTCATGCCTACGCCGATGATGAATACCTGGTCGGACGTCGCCGGTGAAAACTCTGCAGAAGGTGTGGTCATCGGGTCTA
>CBAAAS010000595.1:0-2442 GCA_964658855.1 uncultured Mycobacterium sp. | reverse complement strand
CGTCCGGCCCGGCCGCAATCTCACCATCTGCCGCGGTGACGCCTACGCCGTCTCCTGCGACGGTTCCAAGCATGTGGCCACGATGCTGGCCACCATGACCGGCGTCGCGGAAGCGAATTCTTAGCAGGCCGTGGATCTCGAAAAAGCAACTGCGAGTGAATATTTCGATAATGTTTGTTCCACCGGGTTTGCCTGCCTGAATGAGCGGCTATCCGCCGATAGCGTTCCGTTTGTCGAGTGCGACCGCAGTGTTTAGGGTTGAGGCTGGCCGCGGCGGATCGAGCTAGGCAGGTTTTGAGCCCGCGTTGATCTAGTCGATTTCTCGTGGAGGTCCCGATTGGCCGAACCCGGCACTGACGCCTCGGACTTGCTGGTGATTTTCGGAATCACCGGCGACCTGGCCCGCAAGATGACGTTCCAGTCCCTTTACCGCCTCGAGCGCAAGGGACTGCTGCAATGCCCGATCGTAGGGGTGGCCAGCGACGACATCAGCAAAGACGAGTTGGTGAGTCGGGCCCGCAAGGCGATCGAAGGCGCCGGCGAGAAGATCGACGACGACGTGTTCGACCAGTTGGCGAAACGACTGTCCTACCTGCACGGCGACGTCACCGACAGCGCGCTGTACGACGCGCTCGCCAAGCAGATCGGTCGCAAGCACCGGACCCTCTACTACCTGGAGATGCCGCCGTCGCTGTTCGCGCCGATCGTGGAGAACCTGGGCAAAGCCGGCCTGCTGGAGGGTTCTCGTGTTGCCGTAGAGAAACCTTTCGGTCATGACCTGACGTCCGCCCGCGAGCTCAACGAACGGCTACGTGCGCTGCTGGACGAGGACCAGATTTTCCGGGTGGACCACTTCCTCGGCAAGGAGCCGGTCGTCGAACTGGAGTACCTGCGCTTCGGCAACCTCGCGCTGGTCGAGTTGTGGCATCGCCATGTCATCTCCGAAATCCAGATCACCATGGCCGAGAATTTCGGCGTCGACGACCGGGGCAAGTTCTACGACGGGGTCGGCGCCCTGCGCGACGTCGTGCAGAACCATCTGCTTCAGGTGCTGGCCGGATTGACGATGGAGCCCCCGGTCGGGCCAGGCGCGGACGACGTCAACGACCGAAAGTCCGACATTTTCCGCGCGATGCCGGCCGCGGACCCGGATCGCTGTGTCCGGGGCCAGTATCGCGGCTACACCGACGTTGCCGGAGTGGCCAAGGGTTCTACGACCGAGACTTTCATCGCACTGCGGCTGGAGATCAACAACTGGCGCTGGGCCGGGGTGCCGATTTTCCTGCGGGCCGGCAAGGCACTGCCCGAACGCGTCACCGAGGTGCGGTTGTTCACCCACCGGGTTCCCTCGATGAATTTCCTGCCCGAACACCGGCGGCGGTCCGGACCTAACCAGATCGTGCTGCGAATTGACCCCGATCCGGGACTGAGGTTGCAGCTGACCGCGTTGGAAGATGACCGCTGGCGCGACCTGCATCTGGATTCGTCGTTCATGGCTGACCTGGGCGAGCCGCTGCTGCCGTACGAGCGGTTGCTGCACGGGGCGCTGATCGGGGATCACCGACTGTTCGCCCGCGAGGACGCCATCGAAGAGACCTGGCGGATCGTGCAGCCCCTGCTGGACCACCCCGGCGACATCCACTCCTACGAGCCTGGCTCGTGGGGGCCGGACGCCGCAAAGGATCTGCTACGAGGACATCGCGGCTGGCAACAGCCGTGGCTAGCCGGTAACCACCACTAAGGAGAACCAGACAACATGCAACTAGGGATGATCGGCCTGGGCCGAATGGGTGGCAACATCATCCGCCGAGTGGTGGACGCCGGACACGAGGGAGTGGTCTACGACCACGATGCAGACGTGGTGAGATCGTTCGACGGCGTCGAGAACATCACCGGAGCGTCGTCGTTGGCTGATCTAGCCGAAAAGCTCACCGCGCCAAGGGTTGTGTGGGTGATGGTGCCCGCCGGGACGATCACCAGCGGAGTGATCGACGAGCTCGCGACGACGCTGGACGAAGGCGACATCGTCATCGACGGCGGCAACTCCTACTACCGCGACGATCTGAAGCATGCAAAGACACTGTCGGAGAAGGGTATTCACCTCATCGACTGCGGCACCAGCGGCGGGGTGTGGGGCCGCGAGCGGGGCTACTGTCTGATGATCGGGGGCGACGACTACGCCTTCGAGCACGCGGAGCCGCTGTTCTCGGTGATCGCACCGGGGGTCGACTCGGCGCCGCGTACTCCGGGTCGCGAAGGCGAGGTCGCGCAACCCGAGCAGGGTTATCTCCATTGCGGTCCGACCGGGGCCGGGCACTTCGTGAAGATGGTGCACAACGGTATTGAGTACGGGATGATGGCTTCTCTCGCCGAGGGCCTGAACATCCTGCGCAATGCCGACGTCGGCAAGCGCATCATCGAAGCAGGCGACGCCGAAACCGC
>CBAAAS010000594.1:0-2443 GCA_964658855.1 uncultured Mycobacterium sp. | reverse complement strand
GCATCGCGAGTTTCGGGCCGCGGTACGTGTTGCGCACCGACGAGTCGTTGAGCCTGTCCGAGGATCCGCCGGTGGCAGTCGCGGCGGTCGACGTCGAATCGAAGATCAGCGGTCTGGTCGACGACGTGGTCGCAATGACAGGCCGCGGTCTGGTGACCATGGAACGCGCTCGCTGGGTCGGCGGCGGTGACGCTGAGATCGGCACCGACGACTCGGTCAAGCTCACGGTCTATACCGGACGCCGAGAACGCGTCGGCGGTCTGCCGGCACACCGCGCAGTGTGCGAACTGCTGCATCGGCAGGGATTCTCCGGCGGCGCAGTCTTTCTGGGCGTCGACGGCACGGCGCACGGTGAGCGGTACCGGGCCGCGTTCTTCGGCCGCAATGTCAACGTGCCGCTGATGATCGTCGCCGTAGGTACAGCGGCCCAGACTTCAGCGGCAGTCGCCGAACTCAGCGCCCTCGCACCGCGCGCGTTGCTGACCGTCGAACGGGTGCGGCTGTGCAAACGCGACGGCGGGCTGTTCGACCGCCCCCATAAGCTGCCCGACGCCGATGAGCAAGGTCGCCCGTTGTGGCAGAAGCTGATGGTGCACACCAGCGGGGCCACCACCCACAGTGGCGTGCCGATCCATCGCGCGCTGGTGCACCGGCTGCTGGAATCCGGGACGGCTCGCGGCGCAACCGCGCTAAGAGGCATCTGGGGATTCCACGGCGATCACAAACCCCACGGCGACAAGGTTTTTCAACTGACGCGACGGATGCCCGTGGTGACCGTCATCGTCGACACCCCGGAGCGGATCGCGCGCAGCTTTGACATCGTCGACGAGCTGACCGCCGAGCACGGGTTGGTCACCAGCGAGATGGTGCCGGCGGTGGTCTCCATCGACGGTGCGGACCGCGACGGCGAGGGTCCGCTGGCCCGCCACGACTATTGAACGAGCGCGGGCAACACCCGGTCGACCAGCAACTGCACCGATTTCCACGCTTCGTCGACGGGCATGCCGCCGACGAGGGGGTGCAGCACCAGTGGCCCGTAGTCGTCGGCGTCGCGGACTTCGGCGATGAGTTGATCGGGTGTCAGGAAGCGATACCGCCCCGAGGCGCGTACCTCGTCGGGGGTCTGCACCCCGGGTAGGTGCATCAGCGAGCGCTGATCGGTCGACCACCCGCCATAAGTAACTGCCTCCCAGAGGATGTACTCGCCGAGCTCGGCCCATGCCCGATCGGGGTCGTCGTGCAGGTAGATCATTCCGCGGTTGATCGGGCCTGGCATGATGACCAACGGCGACATGCCCGCCTCCGCAGCCAGTTTGCGGTAGTGGGCCGCGACGTCAGGCAGATGATCGGCGAGGCTCAGCGGCAACCGAAAGCGTGCCGCCCTCCGCGCGGTGACGCGGGCACCGCCACCGATGTACAGCGGTGGGTGCGGCCGGGTATAGGAGCCCGTGTCAGACCACACCGACAGCATCCGCTCGATCAAGCCGTCCATCAACCGGCCGCGCTGGCTGAAATCCACTCCGAGCGTGTCGTATTCGACCGTGCGGTAACCCAGGCCCACCGTGGTGTGTAGTCGACCACGGCTCATGTTGTCGACCAGGGCGATGTCCTCGGCGAGGCGGACCGGATTCCACAGCGGGCCTAGTGCGCAGTCCACACTGGCGATCAGCGTCGACGTGCGGGCCAGGAACATGCTGGCCGCCAGGATCGGATTGCAGCTCCAGCCGTGCCCGGTGGCGTGATGCTCGTCGACGCTCACCGTCAACACACCTCGTGACTCACCCCACTGCGCCAATTCGATTGCCGCACGGATCAGTTCGCTTTGCCTACGCGGATCACCTTGCGGTGAGGCGAAATTGAAGCGAAGTACCGGCAGAACCATGTCGACTCTCCGGTCACGCTTTGACCGGCGAAGAGGCCGCCTTCAGGAACGCCGGAAAGTCCGGAAAGAGTGCGCGGTCGACGATCTCGATGCGGGTGCCGAATGAGTCGATGTAGTAAGCGAACAGCGCCAGCTCCGGCGGCGAGATGTCGGCGGTTGCTTCGAAAGCGAAACCGTTGGCTTCCAGTGCCTCGGCGGTTGCGGCGAGGTCGTCGACGAAGTAACCCAGGTGGTGCACGGAATTACCCGCCGCCGCCGTCCACGGGCTTTCCGGCACTTGCTGGATGAGCTCCACGTAAGGGCTCTGCAGGGAGTAGACGAACGTCGAGGTGAGTTCCCGGGATCCGTTGACGGTGCGAAAGGGCAGCGTGTAGGTCATCGGGGTGATCCAGGTGTAGCCGGCCACTGCACTGAGCCGTTCCATCGCCACATCGAGGTCGGGAACCACGATGCCGGTGTGGTAGTAGTCCTCGGGACTAAGCGCGAAAGTCATTTATCTCCTTAGGATTTCAGACGCAATCCGACGCGCCGTCGACGACGAATACCGCTCCGCTGGTGTAG
>CBAAAS010000593.1:0-2445 GCA_964658855.1 uncultured Mycobacterium sp. | reverse complement strand
GCGGGCCACGTGCTGGTCGGTCAGGCCCGCGTCAGCGAGCACCTCACCACGCGATGCATGAGCGAAAAACTGTTGCGGCAGACCGAGATCGCGGCACGGGATGTCGATCTCGGCGGCTCGCAGCGCTGCTGACACGGCCGAGCCGACACCGCCGGCCACCCCGTTGTCTTCCAGCGTGACAACCACCTTGTGCGCGATCGCCAACTCCCCCAGCGCGGGAGACACCGGCAGCACCCACCGCGGGTCGACCACCGTCACGCCGATGCCCTGGTTGCGCAGCCGGTCGGCGACCGCCAAAGCCATCGACGCGAACGCGCCGATCGCAACCAGCAGCACGTCGGCGCCAAGCCCCTCGGCCGGCATCGCGAGCACGTCCACTCCGGCATGTTGCTGCACTGCCGGAATGTCTTCGCCGACATCGCCTTTCGGGAACCTGATCACCGTCGGCCCGTCGTCGACGGCCAGCGCCTCGCCGAGTTCCTCACGCAACCGGGCGCCGTCGCGGGGTGCCGCGACCCGGATGCCCGGGACGATGCCCAACATCGACATGTCCCATATGCCGTTGTGGCTGGCGCCGTCGCTGCCGGTGACCCCGGCGCGGTCGAGCACGATGGTGACGGGCAGCTTGTGCAGTGCGACGTCCATCATGATCTGGTCGAACGCGCGGTTGAGGAACGTCGCGTAAATCGCCACCACGGGATGCAGGCCGCCCATGGCCAGCCCGGCCGCCGAGGTCATCGCGTGCTGCTCGGCAATTCCGACGTCGAACAACCTGTCCGGGAAGCGTTCTCCGAAGGCACTCAACCCGGTGGGCCCGGGCATCGCCGCGGTGATCGCGACGATGTCGCGGCGTTTGGTCGCCGACTCGATCAGCGACTCGGAGAACGCCGCCGTCCAACTCGGCCCGGGAACCTTGGTGGCCAGCCCGGTCAACGGGTCGATCACCCCGCAAGAGTGCATCTGGTCGGCCTCGTCGTCCTCGGCCGGCCCGTAGCCCCTGCCCTTCTGGGTGACGACGTGTACCACCACCGGGCCGTGGAATCCACGCGCCCGGCGTAACGCGCCCTCGACGGCGTGTTCATCGTGACCGTCGACCGGACCCAGGTACTTCAGGCCGAGGTCGGTGAACAGCAACTGCGGTGCAAGTGCGTCTTTCACACCGGCTTTGATGCTGTGCATGAACTGGTAAGCCAGGTCGCCGAAAACCGGCATTCCGCGCACCGCGCTGCGTCCGCGCTCCAGCAGACTCTCGTAGCCGGGCTGCAGGCGCAGCGTCGCCAGATGGTTGGCCAGGCCGCCGAATGTCGGCGCGTAGCTGCGCCCGTTGTCGTTCACGACGATCACCACGGGCCGGCGGGCTGCGGCGATATTGTTCAACGCTTCCCAGCACATGCCGCCGGTAAGCGCGCCGTCACCGACCACCGCGACCACATGCCGGTTGCGATGCCCGGTCAGCTCGAAGGCCTTGGCCAGCCCGTCGGCATACGACAGTGCGGCACTCGCGTGGCTCGACTCGACCCAGTCGTGCTCGCTCTCGGAACGAGACGGATAGCCGGACAGCCCGTTCTTTTTGCGCAACGTCTCGAAGTCCGCGGCCCGGCCAGTCAGCATCTTGTGCACATAGGCTTGATGCCCGGTGTCGAAGACGATCGGATCGTGGGGCGAGTCGAACACCCGGTGTAGCGCCAGGGTCAGCTCGACGACGCCGAGGTTCGGACCGAGGTGGCCGCCCGTGGCCGCGACCTTGTGAATCAAAAAGTTGCGGATCTCGGCGGCCAGATCGCGCAGTTCTGCCTGCGAGAGGTGCTGCAGATCGGCAGGCCCACGGATCTGTTCAAGCATTCAGCCAGTGTACGCAGAGCCGCCAACTCGGCACGTGGACCAGCGCAGATACCATTGAGACACGCCTTGTCTCGCTCAGAATCAACACAGATAAGCCTGCTAACGTAGCCCCCCGGTGTGCCGGGAAGCCTGGTCGGCGTTCTTTCGTGCTGTTCGGGTCTTCCTGCTATTACGGGCTATTCGGGAGTGCGGCATGACTTGCACGGTCGGCGCGTCCGCGCTCAGCGGACGAACGTCAGGGTTCAACGGCGCTGTCTCTATGGCGCGCCCATTGGCGTCGGTGCTCATATCTTGAGGGCCCCCTACCTGCCCATGTCGACCGACGCACACGCCCGACGGCAGGACCGCCAGTGAGCAGCGCGCTCTTCCACTCCGTCTACGCGTCCGTCGTGTTCGTGGTCTGTTACGTGCTGATCACCACGGAGCGCTTCAACAAGACCATGATCGCGCTGGCCGGCGCGACGTTGATGTTCTTTCTGCCGCTGATCAACTCCGACGAAGTCTTTTATGCACGCGACACCGGGGTCAATTGGGACGTCTTGTTCCTACTCCTCGGCATGATGATCATCGTCAGCGTCGTGCGCCAGACCGGCGCGTTCGAGT
>CBAAAS010000592.1:0-2448 GCA_964658855.1 uncultured Mycobacterium sp. | reverse complement strand
GGCCCCGTTCCCGGTCGAGAGCATGCTGGCCCGGTTGTCGTCCGCGGCCGCAGCCGTGCCCGAGGTCGAGCAGTACGTCTCGACGATCGAGCAGCGCTTTCAGAAGCTGGCGGAGCAGACCATCACGGTGCAGCGGGTACACGGCGATCTGCATCTGGGCCAGGTGCTGCGCACGCCGGAGTCCTGGTTGCTGATCGATTTCGAAGGTGAGCCGGGCCAACCGCTGGACGAGCGGCGGGCGCCGGACTCCCCGTTGCGGGACGTGGCGGGCGTGCTGCGATCGTTCGATTACGCGGCTTATGGGCCGCTGGTCGATCAGTCGGCGGACAAGCAGTTGGCTGCGCGTGCTCGAGAGTGGGTGCAGCGCAACCGAACAGCGTTCTGCGATGGATACGCGGCGGCATCCGGCGTGGACCCCCGCGACTCCGCGTTGGTCTTGGCGGCCTACGAACTGGACAAGGCGGTGTACGAGGCGGGTTACGAATCTCGGCACCGGCCCGGCTGGCTGCCCATCCCGCTACGGTCGATCGCCAAGTTTGTAGCAGACTGATGTGAATCGCGCCTGAATGGGCGCCCCCGCGCTGCACGGCGTGTAGTTCCGATGGAACCATGGCTCTATGTTCGGTGAGACGTTCGACCGCGAGGCCCGGCTTTCGTACCTGCTGGCGGTCCTTGCCGGTGTACTCGGAGCGACGGCCTTCACCCACTCCGCCGGATATTTCGTCACGTTCATGACCGGCAACGCGCAACGCGCCGTACTGGGGTATTTCAACGACGACGTGGTGCTGTCCATTACGGCCGCGCTGTTGCTACTGAGCTTCGTCGCCGGCGTGGTGGTGGCGTCGGTGTGTCGGCGGCATTTCTGGGTGGCGCATCCGCACGGGTCGACGGTGCTGACCACGTTCAGCCTGGTGGCGGCAACGATCGTCGACGTGTTCGACGAGGGCTGGTCGGAAAGCCAGCTGGATTTTCCGCCGATCATGTTGCTGGCCTTCGGGATTGGCGCGTTGAACACCTCATTCGTCAAAGACGGCGAGGTGTCGGTGCCCTTGAGCTATGTAACCGGAACGCTGGTCAAGATGGGTCAGGGCATCGAGCGTCACATCGCCGGCGGAAATCTCTCCGATTGGTTCGGATATTTCATGCTGTTCGCCAGCTTCATCTTCGGCGCCACCGTCGGCGGTTGCATGAGCTTGTTCGTCAACGGCACCGGGATGCTGGTCTTCTCGTCGGCGATGTGCACGTTGGCTACCGCTTTCACGTATTTCCATCAGGATCGGCGCGCCCTGCTGAATTAGCCTTCCGCACAAAAACATCGGCCGCAGCGTTGGGGGAACGCTGCGGCCGATGCATGGGGTGGGTCTATCAGGTCGCGCCTTGCGCAGCGCTCAGCGTCCGCTGGATGTCGGGCTTCATGGCAACCAGTTGCTGGTTCCAATAACCCCAGTCATGCGTCCCATTGGGCGGGAAGTTGAACGTGCCGTTGCGGCCACCCGCAGCGGTGTAGTTGTCCCGGAACTGCTCGTTGGTGCGCAGGGTGAACTGCTCCAGGAACTTGGCCGGCATGCTGTTGCCGCCCAGTTCGTTCGGAGTGCCGTTGCCGCAGTAGACCCAAATGCGGGTGTTGTTCTGCACCAGGCGCGGAATCTGCACCATCGCGTCGTTGCGCTTCCAGGCCGGGTCACTGCTCGGACCCCACATGTTGGAGGCGCTGTAGCCGCCCGCGTCACCCATCGACAGACCGATCAGCGTCGGCCACCAACCCTCGGAGGGGTTCAAGAAGCCGGACAGCGATGCGGCGTAGGAAAACTGCTGCGGGTAGTACGCGGCCAGGATCATCGCTGACCCACCCGACATCGAAAGACCCACCGCGGCATTGCCGTTGGGGGAGATGCCTCGGTTAGCCTGCAGATATGCGGGAAGCTCCCTGGTAATGAAGGTTTCCATCTTGTAGGTCTGGCAACCGCTCTTGCCGCACGCCGGCTGGTACCAGTCGCTGTAGAAGCTGGACTGTCCACCGATCGGCATGATCACCGACAGGCCCGACTGGTAGTACTCCTCGAACGCCGGAGTGTTGATGTCCCAGCCGTTGAAGTCGTCCTGTGCGCGCAAGCCGTCGAGCAGGTAGACCGCGTGCGGTCCACCGCCCTGGAATTGCACCCTGATGTCGTGGCCCATAGACGCCGATGGGACGTTCAAAGTTTCGACCGGCAGACCCTTTTTGGAGAACGCCCCCACGGTCGCCGAGCCGCCGATCGCACCGACCATGCCGGCCAGCAGCGCTGCCCCGACGGTCGCAATTGCCAATCTGCGCGGCAGACTTCCTGCCGCACCGCGGAATTTCTCTGCGAACTTCATAGCTCCTATCCCAACTTTCATTTGCCGCACAAGCGGTCGAATAGCTGTCTGTGGCAGTCAAACACGCCAGTAACTACAAGCGTGTCACTC
>CBAAAS010000591.1:0-2454 GCA_964658855.1 uncultured Mycobacterium sp. | reverse complement strand
GGTCATTCACCACCATCGGCGATCTGGCCGACAAGGTTTGCCAGATGATCAAGCCACCGGAAGACGCGGACGAGAAAATCGCGTTCTTCGGCCACAGCATGGGCGGGCTGCTGGCATTCGAAGTCGCGCGTCGATTCGAGCACGCGGGCAGTCCGATTGCCGCGCTGTTCGTCTCAGCGGTCGCCGCACCGGGGCACGTCGGCTACGAGCACGTCCCCGAATCGGACCGCGGACTGCTCGACGCGGTGAGCGAGATGACGGGCGTCAATCCCGAATTTTTAGAAAACGAGGAATTCGCGGCCAGCATCCTGCCGACGCTTAGGGGACTCAAGGCCATCTCGAAATACGACTGTCCGCCGGGCGAGAAGCTGTCCTGCCCGATCTCGGCGTTCTTGGGCGACGACGACGAAGTCGCGACCCCGGAGAAGGTTCAACCGTGGGTGGAGCGCACGTCAGCTGAGTTCACGATGAAAGTTTTTCCCGGTCACCATTTCTATCTGACCGACCACATCGCCGAGTTGGTAAGTGACATCGAGCCGAAGATCTTGGCCTCTTGTAGAGGTTGAGCTGCGCGTCAATTAAATTGATTGTTGTCAATTGTCGCCGACGTAATGCCAACGCATTTCGTTATATGCCGAAACCCTTAAATAGCCAATTAATTGGATGCCAGTGCCGATAATCTGGACAACATGGCTGCCTCGCCCCGGATCCGGGTATCGGCAGGTGCGCGGCGACGGTGTTCAACTGGGGATCTTCGAAAAAAGTGAATAACGCCACATCACAGGGTCGGCGCGGCGAATCCCAGCAAACCCCCTCTTCGGCGGAGGTTTCACAGGCGACGCAGGCGTCCCACGGCCGAATCGACCCGTCGAGGGCCGCTCTGGCCGCTGCCGACCACCATCCGAACCTCCAGCACCGTCGCCACCACGGTAAATCGCCCGCAAAGAGTTTGGTTATTAGGAGTTATGCGATTTAACTGACCGTCCGGTAAGGTAGGGGCGTCGTGATCGGGGAGTGGACACCTCCGGATGCGGCCCACATAGCAAACCTATAGTCTCAGCAATGACGCTGGTAGGACCGGGCCTTCTGTTTGGCGCGCGTATTACATTCTTGGGTTTTTGGTCCGAGAAGTGCGTGGCCCCTGTTAATCTCCTGCATCACAAGCGCCCGTCTAGTTGTTGTCCGGGGCTCTAGATCTTTAAGGGGTGGTGTCCCGATGGCAGTTACGGAAGCCTCTATTGCCGCGATCCTGCGGGAATGGGCACGGCAGCAACCGGATGCACCGGCTTACACGTACGTCGACTACGACGTCGATCCCGCCGGCTACCGCCAGACGCTCACGTGGTCAGAGCTCTACGGCCGCGCTCAGGTACTTGCCGCGGAGATCTCCACTGTCGGCGCGCCGGGAGACCGGGCCGCGATCCTCGCGCCGCAGGGCCTGGAGTACATCGTCGCCTTCTACGGGGCGCTGGAAGCCGGGCTGGTGGCGGTACCGCTTCCCGTCCCGCAGTTCGGCGCCCACGACGAGCGGGCCACGGCAGCACTGCAGGACTGCGCGCCGACCGTCATGCTCACCACCTCGGCGGTCGTCGACGATGTCGTCGGCTGCGCCCGTTCGCTGCCCGGCAAGGCCCCGGCGCTGATCGAAGTCGACAGCCTCGACCTCGGCGCGACGCCCGACTTCAACGTCCCGCCTGCGCCACGAACCAAGAACGCCGTGCTGCAGTACACCTCCGGCTCGACGCGGACGCCGAAGGGCGTCGTGGTCACCCACAAGAACATCGTGGCCAACATCGAGCAGGTGAAGATCGACTACTTCGAGGCCGAGGGGGCGATCCCGCCGAGAGACACGACGCTGGTGTCCTGGCTGCCCGTCTATCACGACATGGGTCTGCTGCTGGGCATCACCGGTGCGCTCACGTTGGGTCTGCACTCGGTGCTGATGAGCCCGATGTCGTTCCTGCAGCGTCCCGCCCGGTGGATCCAGGAGATGGCCAATAACACCCGCGTCTTCACCGCGGTGCCGAACTTCGCGTTCGAGCTGGCCGCCCGCCGCACCACCGACGAGGACATGGCCGGACTCGACCTGTCCGGCGTGCACACCATCCTGTCCGGCAGCGAGCGCGTCCACGCGGCCACCATCCGGCGCTTCATCGACCGGTTCGGGGAGTTCGGCTTCCCGGCCAGCTCGCTGAAGCCGTCCTACGGCCTGGCCGAAGCGATGGTCTACGTGAACTCCTCCGGCCCCGGCCGGGCCCCGACCGTCGCCACGTTCGACTACGAGAAGCTGTCCGCCGGCCACGCCGAGTCCTGCGACAACCACACCGGAGTCGAACTCGTCGGCGTCGGCGTCCCGCGCGCATCGACAATTCGCATCGTCGACCCGGAGACCCGCGTCGAGAACCCGGCCGGCATGGTCGGTGAAATCTGGCTCCATGGCGATAACATCGCCGC
>CBAAAS010000590.1:0-2458 GCA_964658855.1 uncultured Mycobacterium sp. | reverse complement strand
CAATTTGAACATCGGGGCCGCAGCTGTAGCGGTTGATCGCCGCATAGTCGGCCCGCATCGCGGTGATCAGCAGTTCGGCGAATTCCGGGTCGGCGAGCAGTTCGGCATCGGTCCCGCCGAAGTCGGTCATGTCCACGAGCAGGTCGTCGTGGCTGGTCGGCAGGTCCGGCTTGGCCTCGACGGCGCACGGGGCGGGGGCCGCCGAGGCCCACAGCCGCTCTACGGTGGCGCCGCGGGATTCCGCGATCCTGGCGAACTCGAAGGCGACGACAGCGCCCATGCTGTGGCCGAAGAGCCGCAACGGCGCCACCTGACGCCAGGGACCGGCGACGAACAAACTGCGCGCGAGGTCTTGGACATTGCGGGCGGCGGGCTCGCTGAGCCGCTCGGCACGCTGCGGATACTGAACGATGTAGACGTCCCCACCGCCGGCGGCCAGCGCGGTCGCCAACTTTCGGTAGCCGGTTGCCGCACCGCCTGCATGTGGGAACACCACGGTGACGCCTTGCGCTCCCTCGCCCCGGCCGGGAATTCGCTTGATCCAGGGTGGAAATTCTTTCTTCTGCACCGAGGTCAGGTTATCGAAAATCATTGCACCGCTTCATTTCCGGCGATCGCCGCCACGACGTGTCCGGGCTCCATGCCGATGACTTCCAGGTAAAGCTCGGCGACCTGCTCCAGCCGGGCGGGGTCGGACTCGCGGCGGCTGAGCAAGCCGGCCAACGCGGCGACGGTTCGGGTGGCGAAGATGTCGGCGACAATGGCATCCGGGGTGTCCAGCCAGGCGCGGATGCGTGCGACGGCTTGTGTCGCCAGCACCGAATCGCCGCCCAGAGCGAAGAAGTCGTCGCCGGCACCGACCGGGTCGACACCAAGCACATCGCCGACGATCGCCGCGATCGCGGATTCGACCGGTGTCGACGGCACGCGGTGTTCGAGTGCAGTTGAATCGGCCACCGCTGCAATCAATTGCCCGGCGACGACGCGTCGGTCGATTTTGCCTGCGAGCGTGTACGGCACGTGATCGACGAAGGACACGTGCTGCGGAATCATGTGTGCGGGTAACAGATCAGCCATCGCCGAGTGCACCGTATCGGCGGTGAGCTGTGGATCGTCGGCGTGAATGGCCGCAGCCAACACCTCACCCCCACCCGTCGCGGTGACCAGGGCTGCGACTGCTGTCGACACGCCCGGTATCCGGCGCAGCGCCACCTCGACCTCGCCGATTTCGACGCGGTAGCCGCTGATCTTGACCCGGTGGTCGGCACGACCGACGAATTCCAGGACACCGTCCGGCCAGTATCTGGCCAGATCGCCGGTGCGGTACCAGGTCCGGCCGTCATGCTCGACGAAACGCTCGGCGGTGAGATCCGGGCGTCCGCGGTAACCCCGCGCGATGCCACGTCCAGAGATCCACAGTTCGCCCGCGACCCAGTCGGGGCAGTCACCGCCCCGGTCGTTCACCACCCGGCAGACGTTGTTGCTCAGCGGAAGGCCGAACGGCAAGGCGGTCAAATCGGGCGAGAGTTCGTCAAGATTGCCGACCTCGAAAAAGGTGTTGTGTGTTGCGGTTTCGGTCGCACCGCCCAGCCCGGCGAAGCGCAGCGCGGGCGCATCGGCGCGCAGGCGGCGGACGACCTCGGGTCGCACCCAGTCGCCCCCGGTCGGCACCACCCGCACCGACGACAGCCGTCCCGCACCGACCTCGATCAGCATCTCCAGCCAACCGGGCATGAAGTGCAGCACCGTGACGTCATGGGTGTCGATCAGGCGGGCCCACGCGTCGGGATCGCGCCGTTGCGCTTCGTCGACCACCACGATCGAGCCACCGGTCCGCAAGGTGACGAAGATGTCCATCACCGAGATGTCGCCCTCGAGCGTGGACAGAGCGAGGCAGCGGTCCGAGGGTCCGATATCGAAATGCTCCGCAATGAATTCCACGGTGTTCATCGATGCCTCGTGGGTGACTTCGACGCCCTTGGGCTCACCGGTAGAGCCCGAGGTGAACAACACGTAGGCAAGCGCGGCCGGATCGGTTGTTGCGGGCTGGAACTCCGGATCGGCGGGCGCGGTATCCAGCAGGTCGGCGATGGTCAGCGCGGGCACCGGCAACGCGAGTGGCTGACCACCACACACCAGGGCCAGCTTGACCTGACCGGCATGCAGAATGCGCTCGGCGCGCTCGCGCGGCTGGTCGACACTGATCGGTAGGTAGACCCCACCTGCCGCGAGGATTCCCAGCAGGGCGGGCACCTGCTCGGCGGTTTTGGGGCCCACCACCGCGACCGTATCGCCGTCACTGATTCCGTTGTCGCACAACGCTGTAGCCAATGCCAGCGCCTGGCGCCGCAGTTGACCGTAGGTCAAATCACCGGAGCTCGACAGCACGGCCGGCGCGTCCGGCCGGCTTTGAGCGCACCGAAAGAAGCCGTCGTGCAGCGCTTCTCCGCTGGGCGTG
>CBAAAS010000589.1:0-2470 GCA_964658855.1 uncultured Mycobacterium sp. | reverse complement strand
CGGGCCGGGCGGACCCCACTTCTGGAAGCGTCACGCGAGTATGACCCATGCCACATGCGGCGGGAGTGAAAACTGACAACTGAGGGACCTCCGAATTAAGTGACGGCACCGATAGTTTTGAGCTCGATGATCCGGTCCCAGTCCAATCCCAGTTCCAGCAGGATTTCATCGGTCTGCTCGGCGAACCCGGGCGCGGGCCCGGATACCGGTGCGGCCACGTCGAACTGGACGGGGTTGGCCACCAGTTCAAGTTCTCCTGCCTGCACCACATATTCGTTGGCCCGTACCTGAGCGTCGCCGGCCGCTTGCAACGTGTCCTGCACCGGCGCCCACGGCCCGGCGAGGGTGGCGAAGCGCTCGCTCCACTCCGCAAGGCTGCGGGTGGCGATGGCCTTGCTGAGGATCTGGACGGCTTCGGCGGTGTTGGCGGCGATCTTCTCGCTGCTGTCGAACCGGGGATCGTCGGCCAATTCAGGCTGATCGATGTGGTGGCACACGTCGGCCCAGAACTTGCCGGGCTGCATCATCACGAAAGAGATGTAGCGGCTGTCCGATGTGGCATAGAGGCCGACGAGCGGATTGATCGGAGAGCCGTGCACCCCGGGCGGGAAGGCCTCCATGCGCTGGTTGAGGTGCACGGTCAACGCGACGGTATGTCCCATCGACCACAGCCCGCTGCCCAGCAGCGAGACGTCGACGACCGACGGTTCACCGGTGCGCTCGCGCTTGAGCAACGCCGCCGCGATGCCACCGGCAAGGTTGGTTCCGGAGATGGTGTCGCCGTAGGCGGGGCCGGGCGGGCCGACCATTCCTTCGGTTCCGGGCGGGGTGATGGTGGCCGCCGTTCCGGCTCGGCACCAGAACGCGGTCATGTCGTAGCCGCCTTTTTCCGACTCCGCGCCGCGCGGGCCCAGGGCGCTGCCGCGGGCATAGATGATCTTCGGGTTGACGGCACGGATGTCGTCGACATCGATGCCGAACTTCGTGCGGTGCCCGGGCAGAAAGCTGGTCAAGAAGACGTCCGAGCGGCGGGCCAACTCGTAGAGCACCTCTTTGCCCTCGGGCACCGACATGTCCAGACCGAGGCTGCGCTTGCACCGGTTGGCGTGCTCGATGTTCGGGTTGGGATCCCCCTCGACGCGCAGCATGCCGGTCTGCCGCAGACCGCGCTGCGGGTCGCCGGTCACCGCGTGCTCGACCTTGACGACATCGGCGCCCCACTCGGCGAGCACCGCGCCCGCGGACGGGACGAAACCGTACATCGCGACCTCGAGGACGCGGATGCCCTCCAGCGGCCCGGTCATGCGCAACCCGCAGTGGCAACGGCTGGAACGGCAATGGTCTTGCGCTCCAAGAATTCCTCCAGACCTGCCACGCCCATCTCGCGTCCGACGCCCGATTGCTTGAAGCCACCGAACGGAGCGTCGGCGCTGAAGTAGTTGCCGCCGTTGACCGAAAACGATCCGGCGCGGATCCGGCGCGCGACGGCCAGCGCCCGATCTTGATCGGCACTGAACACCGCGCCGGCCAGGCCGTAGATGGAGTTGTTGGCGATGCGCACCGCATCGTCGTCATCGTCGAAGGCGATGACAGCCAGCACCGGGCCGAAGATCTCCTGTTGCGCGATCTCGCTGTCGGGGTCGACGTTGGTCAGCAGCGTGGGCGCATAGAAGTAGCCGGGGTCCAGTCGCTTGCCGCCGGTGACCAGGGTCGCGCCGTCGGCAACTGCCCGCTGCACCATGCCGTCGACCTTGTCGCGCTGGCGTTCGTTGATCAGCGGTCCCATGTAGGTCTTCGGGTCGGCCGGATCGCCGTGGCGGACCTTGGCGAAGTTCTGCGCGACCAATTCGACGATCTCGTCGTGATGTTTCCTGGGCACCAGCAGCCGCGAGGTCAGCGCGCAGCCCTGGCCGGCGTGAGTGACCATCGAGAAGGCCGCGAACACGCTCGCGCCGGCGAAGTCAGCGTCGTCGAGCAGGATCGCCGCCGACTTTCCACCGAGTTCGAGGAAGACGCGTTTGACGGTTTCGCTGGCCGCGGCCATGATCCGGCGCCCGACGGGCGTCGACCCGGTGAACGTAATCACGTCGACGTCCGGGCTGGTGGTCAACGCTTCTCCGACAGCCGAATCCGTCGAGCTGAGGACGTTGACTACGCCGGGTGGAATGTCGGTGTGGTTGGCGATCAGCTCGCCCAGCGCCAGCGTGATCAGCGGGGTGTCCGGCGCGCCCTTGAGAATCACGGTGCAGCCGGCCGCCAGCGCCGGCGGCAGCTTCGCCAGTGCCAGCTGGTTGGGGTAGTTGTAGGCGATGATCGCGCCCACCACGCCGGCGCCTTCCTTTTCCACCCAGCGCCGATGCCGCATGCCGCGCGATTCGATTTCGCCCAGTTCCTCGGTCATCGAGTAACCGCGCAACAGGTCGGCGTAGTAGCGGACGATCTTGATCGGCTCGTCGAGCTGAGCGCCCTG
>CBAAAS010000588.1:0-2478 GCA_964658855.1 uncultured Mycobacterium sp. | reverse complement strand
CTCGGTGGCCGGCTGTACCACCTGGCCACCGACTGGCGGACTTACTTCGGCGAGGGAGGTGCCGGACCCATTGCGGCGCTGCGCATTTGGGACGGCGGCCTCGGAATCTGGGGAGCGGTTGCGCTGGGTGGGGTGGGCGCGTGGATCGCCTGCCGGCGCCGTGACATCCCGCTGCCGGCGTTCGGCGACGCGGTCGCGCCCGGCCTCGTTCTGGCACAGGCGATCGGCCGCCTCGGGAACTACTTCAACCAAGAGCTCTTCGGCCGCGAGACCACGCTGCCGTGGGGCCTGGAAATCTTCTACCGCCGCGACCCGGCCGGATTCGTCGACGTGCATTCGCTCGACGGGGTGTCGACCGGGCAGCTGGCGATGGTCGTGCAGCCCACGTTCCTGTACGAACTGCTCTGGAATCTGCTGATTTTCGTTGTTCTGATTGTTGTGGACCGCCGATTCACGCTTGGCCACGGCCGGCTTTTCGCGACCTACGTCGCGGGCTACTGCATCGGCCGGTTCTGGGTCGAGCTACTGCGTGACGACACCGCCACCCACATCGCCGGCATCCGGATCAACTCCTTCACCTCGACGTTCGTCCTGATCGGCGCGGTGGTTTATCTGATCCTGGCCCCTAAGGGCCGCGAGGATCCGGCGACGCTCAGTGGCTCGGCCGCTGAGCTGCTGGAACCGGACGCCGATGACGCGGACGACGCAGATGACGCCTCGCCTGCCGAGGCCGTTGAGGCCGCCCCGGAGTTGGGCGAGAACGCCACGACGGACGTCGAAGCTGAAGCCGTGGCGGCGGAAGCGGATGCCGCCGAGACCGACTCACCGGAGCTCGAGGTCGAGGTCGACGCGGCGGAAAAGCAGGATGACACGCAGGAAGACGCTGTCGCGGATTCCGATTCCGAGCAGACCGATTCGAGCGAGAAGAAGCCGGACGAGGAGTGATGTCCAGCCCAGCTTCGCCCGGCGCCGACCGGCCCACTGCACGCTGGCATCGGCGTTACCTGTTCACAATGCTCGGCACGGGCGCGCTGTTGGCAGGTGCGCTCGGCTACATCGGTCTGGTCGATCCACACCAGCCGGACTCGATATTTCCGGTCTGCCCATTCCGGCTGCTCACCGGCCTGAACTGCCCCGGATGCGGCGCTCTGCGGATGATCCACGACGTGCTGCATGGCAATCTCGCCGCGGCGATCAACGACAACGTGATTGTTCTGGTCGGCATTCCGCTGCTGGCGGGGTGGGCTCTGCTGCGGCGCCGCCGCGGCAAATTGCCGTTGACACTCCCGGCAGCAGTAGTCGTGACGGTCACACTTCTCTGGTGGACGGTGGTCCGCAACCTGCCGGGATTCCCGTTGGTTCCCACGTTGCTCACCCACTAGCCCGCTGCGCGAAGCGGAGCTGACGCGAGATGATCAGCTGGCGCGGCTATGCTGATTTTCGTGGCAAGACGCGGAAAGATCGTCTGTACTCTCGGTCCAGCCACCAGTTCCGACGAGTCCGTCAAAGCGCTGGTCGAGGCCGGAATGGACGTGGCCAGACTCAACTTCAGCCACGGCGAGTACAGCGATCACAAAGTTGCCTATGACCGGGTGCGGGCCGCCTCCAATGCCACCGGTCGTGCGGTGGGCGTGCTGGCCGACCTGCAAGGCCCCAAAATCAGGCTTGGCCGATTCGCCGACGGGCCGACGTATTGGGCCGACGGTGAATTCGTGCGGATCACCGTCGCGGAGTGTGCAGGCAACCACGATCGAGTCTCGACCACCTACAAGCAGTTGGCTCAGGACGCCGTGCCCGGCGACCGCGTTCTGGTCGACGACGGCAACATCGGTTTGGTGGTCGACCACATCGAGGGCGACGACGTCGTGTGCAGGGTCACCGAAGGCGGCCCGGTCAGCAATAACAAGGGCATGTCGCTGCCCGGAATGAGTGTCTCGGCGCCCCCCTTGTCGGAGAAAGACATCGACGATCTCGAGTTCGCGATGCACTTGGGCGTCGACATGGTGGCACTCTCGTTCGTGCGCTCGCCGTCGGACGTCGAGCTCGTACACGAAGTGATGGACCGGGTAGGCCGCCGTGTTCCGGTCATCGCGAAACTCGAGAAGCCCGAAGCCATCGACAATCTCGAGGCTGTCGTGCTGGCCTTCGATGCGGTGATGGTCGCCCGCGGAGATCTGGGTGTGGAGCTGCCGTTGGAGGAGGTACCGCTGGTTCAGAAGCGGGCCATCCAAATGGCAAGGGAGAACGCCAAACCCGTGATCGTGGCGACGCAGATGCTCGAGTCGATGATCGAGCACTCACGGCCGACCAGGGCCGAGGCATCCGACGTCGCCAACGCCGTGCTCGATGGCGCCGACGCGGTGATGCTGTCCGGCGAGACGTCGGTCGGCAAGTATCCGTTGGCCGCGGTCCAGACGATGGCCCGCATCATCTGTGCCGTGGAAGAGAATTCGACGGCCGCGCCACCGCTGACGCACG
>CBAAAS010000587.1:0-2494 GCA_964658855.1 uncultured Mycobacterium sp. | reverse complement strand
CCAGCGACGGGCTGAGGTAGCCGACACCGCGTTGCAGCTCAACGGTTTCCACGCATGTCGCACCGAGTCCGCTGAGCTCTTTCGGCGCGGTCAGCCGCGGGCCGCCGTGTTCTTTCCACAGGTCGATCACGCCGCCGTCCGGGTCTTCGACGGCGAGCAGCCCTAATTTCTCCAGCTGGTCGGCCAGGTCGGGTAAGTGCCGGCGTACTGCGGCGACGTGTGACAGTCGAGCTTCGAGTTCATCGCGGTTCATCTGAGGTGTCCTTGATCGGTCGGGAGGTTGTCTCGGGCGGCCAAGTATTTGCGCAGTGCCGCAGCCGAATCCATCGATGGCCGCCACTGCGTCGTGGATTGCAGCAGCCCGGAGTCCAGCAGCGGGTCACCGAGTGTCACCCAGTGCCCGGAGAAGGGGGAGAGGTGCAGTCGGAACAACAGGTCCGCACCCGGCTTCAACAGGCTCAGCGGCCCCGGAATCAATCTGGCCCCGGTGATCGAGCAGATCTCCGGCACGCTGGTGTGGTCGGCCGGCGCGACGTTGTAGAGACCGCTCAGCCCCTGCGTGAGGATGGTGGCGTAGGCGTCCACCAGGTCGTCGTCCCAGAGGAATTGGTAGAACGATCGCGAAGGTTTCGGATAGACAACCGATTTCGACAGCATCGTGCGCAGGCCCGAATTGTCGAAGTGCTCGCCGACGACGTAACACGGCCGCACCACGGCCAGGGTTGTTTTGCCGTCGTTGGCGTTGACCCAGTACCAGTTGGCCAGGTGCTCCAGCAACGCCTTGTGCTGGAAGTAGTAGTGACCGGTGTCCTGGTCGCCGGCGGGATAACTGGTCTCGGTATATGCCTCGCCGGTGCCGCATGCCACTGCGCCGAGCGCGTTCGCGCTCGAGGTGAGGACGAGTTGTCCGATGCCGGCTTCGCGGGCTTGCTCGAGCAGGGTCCGGGTCGCCGTGACGTTGACCTGATAGGCGCGACGCTTATCGTGTGGCTCCTCGACGCAGTAAGCCAGATGGATCAACGCGTCATAACCGCGCACCGATTCGAGGTCGAAAGGGCCACTCAAGTCAAGGAATGTCTCACGCACCTTGTCGTGCCGCAGCCCGGTCTGCCGACGGCCCAGCGCGGTGATCTCGGCGATGTCGTTGTTCGCGCAGGCCCAGCGGAGCACGGCACAACCGAAATCACCGGTCGCGCCGGTGATTGCGAGACGAAATCCGTCCCTCATGCAGCCGCCAGGGCCCACGACAGTTCGGCCGAGAGCGTCTTTGCGCACCAACGGATTTCGTCGTCGCTGAGCTCCGAGGTCATGCAAACCCGCAGCACCGGCTTGCCCACCGGCACTGCCGGAAATACTGCCGGGGTGACGAAGACGCCGGCGTCGCTGAGGTTGTTCCAGCTCAACACCGTTCGCATCTCGTCGAAGAGTCGGATGGGAATGATCGGAGACCAGGCGGGACTGCGCTCGTCCGCGCGATTCAGTTCCACGTCGAGCGGCCTGAGGCACTCGCGCATCAGACGGGCGTTGCTCTCCAATCTTTTTCGCCGTCGCGCTCCCTCGTCACTGCGGATCACGTCGATCGCGGCGGCCGCGGCGGCCATGGCCCCCGGGGTTCCGGACGTGCTGAACCACAGCGAGCGGGCACTGAACCGGATCTCGTCGACGATGTCCTGCGAGCCGGCGACGAAACCGCCCAGCCCGCCAATGGCCTTGGACAGCGATCCCATCAGCACGTCGATATCCTGCGCGACGCCGGTGAGCTCGGACAGTCCTGCACCGGTCGGCCCGAACACCCCCATGCCGTGCGCTTCGTCGACCATCAGCAGCGCGCCGGCGTTCTTGCACACCTTGATGATCTGCTCGAGCGGCGCGGTTGACCCCTCCATCGAATACAGCGAATCGACAAGCACCAGGATGCGCCGAAATGTCGTTCCCGCATGGCGTTTCAGCACAGCGGCCAACGATGAGACGTCATTGTGGTCGAATCTCTCCTCGACCGCCCCGCTCAGCCGCACCCCGTCGCGGATCGACGCGTGCGCGTAGGAGTCCACCACGGCGAGGCAGTCCCGGCCGATCAGACCCTGGATGGTGCCGACGTTGGTCTGGTAGCCGGTGGTGAAGACCACCGCGTCGTCGTGCCCGAGCCAGTTCGCGATCTTCTTCTCCAGCGCGACGTGCAAGCTGTAGGTGCCGTTGAGCAGCCGGCTGCCGGTCGTGCCGGTCCCGAACTCTTCAGTCGCCTTTATCGATGCCGCGACCACATCCGGATGGGTCGAAAGGCCGATGTAGGAGTTCGAGCCCAACAGCACGCACTGATGTCCCCGGACACTGACGCGTGGAGGATCGACAGAACTGATCTCCTGGAAGAAGGGCATCTGCCCGATCGACGTGAAGTGTCGGGCCATTGCGACCCGCTCGGTGACATCTGTCGAGATGTCACCCGTTACGGAAAATGTTTCCTGGTCACTAGACATGTAATCAGCACCCCCGTGTA
>CBAAAS010000586.1:0-2497 GCA_964658855.1 uncultured Mycobacterium sp. | reverse complement strand
ACGGCCTCGTCGCGAATGATCAGCCGGATCAGGTCGGCGGTGTTGGTCAGCTTGGCCCGGCTCGACCAGTACATCGGTAGGTAGAAGCCGGAGTAGAACAGGAAGCTCTCCAGCAGCGTCGAGGCCACCTTGCGCTTCAGCGGCTCGTCGCCCTTGTAGTACTGCATGACGATCTCGGCCTTGCGCTGCAGGTTCGGGTTCTCCTCCGACCAGCGGAACGCTTCGTCGATATCGGCGGTCGAGCACAGCGTCGAGAAGATCGAGCTGTAGCTCTTCGCATGCACCGACTCCATGAACGCGATGTTGGTGTACACCGCTTCCTCGTGCGGCGTCAGCGCGTCGGGGATCAGGCTGACGGCGCCGACTGTGCCCTGGATGGTGTCCAGCAGCGTCAGCCCGGTGAAGACCCGCATAGTCAGCTGCTTCTCGTTGGGCGTCAACGTCCCCCAGGACGGGATGTCGTTGGACACCGGCACCTTCTCGGGCAGCCAGAAGTTTCCGGTCAGCCGCTCCCAGACCTCTGCATCCTTCTCGTCTTGCAGACGGTTCCAGTTGATCGCGGAAACCCGGTCGATCAGCTTCATTCCATCGGTCACCAGAACCCCACTTCACCAGGACGGATTGTCGACGTTACGTAGGTCACAGACACTACCCCTGGGGTGCGACAAGGCCACGCAACACAAGAAGTTGTGTTCGCGTGTCGCGTCGCAGTTGATTTTCATCACCCACGATGCCGCTCGGGTGTCGCCGTAGCAGCCAAAATCAGGTCGGCGGTCTGTTGCGGCTGGTCCCAGTGCGGGAAGTGACCGCAGTCACCGAACCAGTGCAGCGTGGCGTCCGGAAACAGTTGCTGAGCGTTGGCGGCTTCGCTGGGCGGCGTGACGCGGTCGTTGCGCCCCCAGCCTACGACCACCTTGCCGTTCATGGAGCCGGCTTGCACCCCTTGCTGTTTGGGCCCGTGCACCAGGGCCTTGAGCGCAGCATCAAAGCTCGGCGCCTGCGCGAAACCGCGAAGCTCCTGCAGGACCAAGGCCGGCGGGAGGCGCCACGGCTTGGCGGAGAACTGCAGTAGAAGCGCCGTTCGCCCGATGCGACTGTTAGCCAGCATGGGCAACAACGGCTGCAGGCGTCGGACCAACCAGATCGACGCCGAGACTGTGGTGCCGAACACCTTGACCTGCCGGTCGCTCCAGAACCCGCCGGGATCGAGCGCAACGACGGTCCCATGATGTCCACGTCTGGCCATCTCCATCACCATCCTGGCTCCCATCGAACTGCCGACAACGTCGACGTCCCCCAGATCATGTTCGGCGATGAAAGATTCGACAGCGTCGGTCAGCTCTGCGATCGTCACCTCTCCGGAAAGCGGTGGGCTACTACCGAATCCAGGCAAATCGACGGCGATCACATCGCGCTGAGCGGTCAGCATCGGCAGGATCGGTTCCCAGTTGCGCCAGGTCGACCCAAGCCCGTGCACCATCAGTAATGGTCCGCCAGACCCGCGGCGGACGAAGTTCATCCGGCGTCCGGCTTCGCGCCCTCTCACAGTGCCTCCCCTTGTTCATCGTCGACACCGCTCACTCGTGATCAGTGGATTCCGAACGACGGGCCCCGCCGATGTCTTTGCAGGACTGTTCGTCGAGTACCCGACACCGAGAAGCTGAACCCTTCAGACGCCACATTCCAAGCGCGTAGCCAAGGTCAGCGTTTGCATGTACCATTTGGTACATGCACATCGAAGACAGCATCGAGATCGACGCTCCCGCAGAACTGGTATGGCAGGTGTTCAGCGACGTCGAGAACTGGCCTGAGTGGACCGCGTCGGTGACATCCCTGGTCGGCCGGGATGGCACCAACTTAGCTGTCGGAAAACGGTTTTCGATCAAGCAGCCGGGCATGTCGAAGCTGACATGGAAGGTGACCGATATCGAGCCGGGCCTGTCCTGGACGTGGGTGCAACGGGCACCCGGTGCGCTGGCGCGCGCCCGCCACGACGTCATCGCCCGGCCCGACGGGCGAACCGTCGTGCGCCAGCAACTCGACCAGCGCGGCGTGCTCGGCGCACTGGTGGCGCGGTTGATGGTCAAGAAGACCAAGCGCTTCCTCGAACTCGAGGCCCAAGGACTCAAAACCCGGTCTGAGCAGATCCATCGCGCCAGTGGCCAACTCTCCTGATCGGAGCCGGCGCAGTCAGCTACTGGACACGCTGGTCGAGGAGTTCGCCGCCGGCGGTGTCGGCGACCGATCCTTGCGCGATGTAGCCGCCGCGGTCGGCACAAGCCATCGAATGCTCTTGCACCACTTCGGTTCTCGAGAAGATATGCTGGTGGCGATCGTCGAACAGGTCGAGCGGCGCCAGATGACCGTCCTACCCGATCTGCCGAGCAGCCCGGCCGATCATTTCGCCGCGATGTGGGACGACGTCCGCCGGCCGGAACTACGGCCCTTCGAGCGCCTCTTCTTCGAGTGTTATGCGCGAGCTGCCAATGGAGAGCAG
>CBAAAS010000585.1:0-2499 GCA_964658855.1 uncultured Mycobacterium sp. | reverse complement strand
GGCGTTCGAAATCGCGCTGCCGTTCCAGCTGGACCCAGTGCCCGCAGTTGCCGAAAACGTGAAGCTGCACATTGCGGATCTGCTTGAGCATGATCTGGGATCCGTCCAACGTGATGGTGCGGTCATCGCGGCCCCACAGCAGCAGCGTGGGCGCGGTGATCTTGTGGAGGTCGCGCCACAGCGGATCCATGCCATGTCGCTTGGCGAAAGCAGCGTTGTAGCGGTGGTAGAACTCGATGTGACTGGGGTCGAGCGAGGCTTCGTATCGCGCTTTGACCACGTCTTCGCCGAACTGCTTATGGTCGAACACCATGGTGCGGATGAAGTTGGCCATCTTCTTCTCCGAGGGACCTCCGTTGTAGTAACGGAACATCTCCTTCTGACCCTCAGTTGGCGTTGGACCGAATGGCAGCCAGCCGCCACCGGGGGCCATCAGCACCAGCCCGGAGATCCGCTTCGGTTGTGTTTGCGCCATGGCTATCGCGGCCGCGCCGCCTAAGCTGTTGCCCAGCAAGTGAAACCGCTCGATTCCGAGCTCGTCGAGCGCCTCGAACAGCGCACCGACGGCGATCTCGGTGATCGACTGCTCGTCGAGGTCACTTTCGGTGGGCCGGTAGCTTCCGCCAAACCCGGGCTGGTCTGGCAGAACCACTCGGAAGTGCGCAGTCAGCGACGCCAGATTCTGGTGATAATTGCTGACCCCGGATGCTCCGGGTCCGCCGCCGTGCAGCATCACCAGCACCGGACCTTCACCCGCTTCGGCGACGGCGATGTCGCCGTAGGACGTCGCGACGGTATGCCGGCGCAACTCGATCGATTGGTCCACTCCGGTCGTAGTCATCGTGTGTCTCCTCGTTGAGTCGGGGTCAGAAGAAGGTCGAGAGATTCTTGGCTTGCAGCACGCTCTGGTCGAGCAGGATTACCCGCCGGGCCACCTGCAACCCGTCGTCGGTCCGCCGCAGCAGATCGGTGCGTCGGCCGGCGAAGACGTTCTCCTCGCGCTCAAGTCGGTTGCGGTACACCAGAAACGCCGAGCGAACCTCGAGGTCCTCGGTGCCGAAACCGTCATACTGCGTGGGGTCCACATGCTTCACGACGACATTCGTGACGAGATGGCGCGTGCGTGACGGCGGGTCCTCGGCCCACGCCATGCCCGAGTCGAACCTGCGGATGCGCCACGCCAAGCTCTCCTTGGTTTCGTCGTAGAACGCCGCCTCGCCGCGAGCCGCGATCGAGAGCGCCTGTTGTCGGCGCAGCCGGTTCGTACGGCAGGGCATCCAGTAGTCCAGGTCATCGGCCAGCAATTCGAGCCAGTCGGCGAACCGGCCGTCGTCGAGACGCTCGGCCTCCTCGAAATAGAACTGCTCGACCTCGAAATGGACGTCGCGGCCCGGTCGCCGGGGGTGCAATTGTCGGGCTCGCCATGTCAGCTCACTTCGCTCGTTGGTTGTGTCGTCGTTTCATATCTCGACAACGTCACTGTCTCAACAGTTTCCGGAGATCGGTGCCCGGATCGCTCAGCTGCGCTGAGGTCACCGAGGTACCGCGGTCGATCATCCGACGCGCGGCTCTGGTGGCCGTCGAGTCGCCAACGCTGACCGCACCAACGACATGCCCGCCCTGCAGACCGAAGACCGAGAACGGCTCCTCGCCGAAGACGCCGCGCGTGGCGACTTCCTCGACGTGACCAAGCGCACCAACGACTTCCACGTGAAGACCGTGCCGGTCTGTCCAGAACCACGGCGCGGTATCGGCGGGCTCGGCCGTGCCCAGAATGGCGGCGGCGGCCCGCGCGCCGTCGTGTTGGGCGGCCTCCCAGTGCTCGCTGCGGTGTCCGGGCGAGCCGTCGCTGCGGATGACTGCGGCGTCGCCGACGGCGAACACGGCTGCGTTCGAAGTCTGCTGTCGGTGATCGACGACGATTCCGCGATTCACCTCCAGTCCAGCCGCCTGGGCGAGGGCGGTGTCGGCGGCCATGCCGACGGCAAGGACCGCGACGTCGAAGGTGCGCGGTCTGTCTTCACCAGCGAACCGAACCGAGAGGCCGTCACCGGTGTCGTCGAAGGCCGACACGGCACCGTGCAGCGTGGTGACGCCGCGAGCGGCATGGACGCCGTGCAGCCAGGTGGCGACGTCGACCCCGAAAGCCCCTGCGAGCGGTGGCGATACCGGATCGGCGACCACCACCTCGCAGCCGAGAGCACTCGCAGTCGAGGCGACTTCGGCCCCGATCAGTCCGGCACCCACGATCAGCACTCGCGCTCCTGGCACCAACGCCGCCCGCAACCGGTCGGCGTCGTGTGCGGTACGCAGCACATGGATACGCGAGCTGTCGGCACCGGGAATCGGCGGTCGGGCAGCCTTACCGCCCGTCGCCAGGACGACACGGTCTGCGGGCACCAACGATCCGTCGCCGAGTTCCACCACGCCGCTATCGGTGCGGAGCGCGGTGACGACACTCTGACTGATCAACCGGACCCGCTGGTCGTCGAACCACTG
>CBAAAS010000584.1:0-2511 GCA_964658855.1 uncultured Mycobacterium sp. | reverse complement strand
CGAGGTTTTGCTGGACGGCGGCATCCGGCGCGGCAGCGATGTCGTCAAGGCGCTGGCGCTGGGTGCCCGCGCCGTGATGATCGGTCGTGCCTACCTGTGGGGACTGGCCGCCGCCGGGCAGCCCGGCGTGGAGAACGTGCTCGACATCTTGCACGGCGGAATCGACTCAGCTCTGATGGGCCTCGGGCGCGCATCGGTCCACGACCTCAACCGAGACGACGTCCTGGTGCCCGATGGCTTCACCCGGACGCTCGGGGCGGCCACGCCCGTCGCAGGCGGGGCTTAACCGGCCGCAGGCGCGAGACCAGCGGGTATGTTGATACCCACGTGGCTGGCGTGGCGGTGGTGACCGGTTCTAGTGAACGGTCGGCCGGAAATATTTTTTCGAGAGCGCCAACAACCGATGCACGACAGGTGAATTCGTCTTACCATCACCAAGTGGTAGTCCAGCCCGACCTTGGGGGCTCTACGTCGAGCCAACTGCAGAGCATGCCGGTAGGGCTCGCAATACCCGTTGGCTCCACCGAGCAGCACGGGCCGCACCTGCCGCTGGACACCGACACCCGGATCGCGACAGCGGTCGCCGGCGGGGTCGCGACACGCCTGGCGGACGACCGCGACCTGACCTGGTTGGCCGCTCCCGCGATCGCCTACGGCGCCAGCGGTGAGCACCAGAGTTTCCCCGGAACGATCTCCATCGGCACCGATGCCCTGGCCGTGCTGCTGTTGGAATACGGCAGATCAGCGACCTGCTGGGCGCAGCGCCTGCTTTTCGTCAACGGCCACGGTGGCAACATCGCGGCGCTGGGCAAGGCCGTTGCGCAACTGCGGCGCGAGGGCCGCGACGCCGCGTGGTGCCCGTGTGCGGTAGCCGGCGGCGACGCCCACGCCGGGCACACCGAAACTTCGGTATTACTGCATATTTCGCCGGCAGCCGTCCGCACGGACCGGTGGCGCGCGGGCAACAGTGCGCCGTTGTCCGAACTGCTGCCGTCGTTGCGCAGTGGGGGAGTGGCCGCGGTCAGTGAGGTCGGCGTACTGGGCGACCCCACCACCGCGACCGCG
Source organism: uncultured Mycobacterium sp. (assembly GCA_964658855.1). Lineage (GTDB taxonomy): Bacteria > Actinomycetota > Actinomycetes > Mycobacteriales > Mycobacteriaceae > Mycobacterium. The sequence continues at coordinate 1,446 of CBAAAS010000584.1, read as the reverse complement.
ACCGAGGGTCAGCGGATGCTGGCCGAGATGATCGACGACTGCCTGCGCCGGATCCTGCGCTGGACGCCCGCGGCCGACGGGATGCTCAGCTGATGACCCAGACGCGGTTACCGGACGGGTTTGCTGTGCAGGTCGACCGCCGGGTCAGAGTGCTGGGCCAGGGCTCGGCTTTGCTGGGTGGATCGCCGACCCGGATATTGCGGCTGGCGCCCGCGGCCCAGGACATGCTCGCCGACGGCCGGCTGAAGGTCAGCGATGCGGTGAGCGCCGAGTTGGCCCGGACCCTGCTCGACGCGACGGTAGCTCATCCGCGACCGGCCGGCGGTCCGTCCCATCGCGACGTGACGATCGTTATTCCAGTGCGCGACAATGCATCTGGATTGCGGAGACTGGTCACCTCGCTGCGCGGCTTGCACATCGTCATCGTGGACGACGGGTCGTCGAATCCGGTCCGGAGCGAAGACTTCGTCGGGACGCACACTGACATCGAGATTCTGCGGCACGCGCAGAGCAGGGGTCCGGCCGCGGCCCGCAATACCGGCCTCGCTGCCTGTAAGACGGGTTACGCCGCGTTTCTGGACTCCGATGTGGTCCCTCGCCGTGGCTGGCTGGAGGCGCTGCTCGGCCACTTCTGTGACCCGACCGTGGCGCTGGCCGCCCCGCGGATCGTCGGGCTCGCGCAGACCGATCACATGGTCGCCCGCTACGAGGCGGTGCGTTCGTCGCTGGATCTCGGACACCGGGAAGCTCCGGTCATTCCCTACACCAGTGTTTCCTATGTGCCCAGTGCCGCAATCATTTGCCGCACTTCGGCATTGCGCGATATCGGTGGCTTCGACGAAACCCTGCGGTCCGGCGAAGACGTCGACTTGTGCTGGCGTCTGGTCGAAGCCGGTGCGCGGCTCCGCTACGAGCCGATTGCCCAAGTGGCACATGATCATCGGACCGAATTGCGGGATTGGGTTGCGCGCAAAGCGTTTTACGGTGGTTCGGCAGCTCCACTGTCGGTTCGCCACCCGGACAAGATTGCGCCACTGATGATTTCTGGCTGGGCGTTGACGGCTTGGATCTTGATGGCGTTCGGATCGAGCTTCGGTTACCTGGCCTCGCTCTTCGTTGCTGGGCTGACCGGCCGCCGGGTGGCGAAGAGCATGCAGGGCACTGAGACTCAGATCTGGGACGTCGTCACGGTGGCCGCCCGGAGCCTGTGGTCGGCGGCCCTACAGTTGGCGTCGGCGATTTGCCGACACTACTGGCCGATCGCATTGCTGGCAGCGATCCTGTTCCGCTCGTGCCGCCGGGTTGTCCTGGTCGCTGCGATCATGGACGGAGTGGTGGACTGGGTCAGTCGCCGGCAAACCGCGGACGACGATGCTCAGCCGATCGGACTACTGACCTACCTGCTGCTCAAGCGGATCGACGACCTGGCCTACGGCCTGGGACTCT
>CBAAAS010000583.1:0-2528 GCA_964658855.1 uncultured Mycobacterium sp. | reverse complement strand
TATTTCGACGCGTTGCAGGGCGTGCCCGCCGGTGACGGCTCGGATGCACAAGCGCCGCTGTTGGTGATGGCGCACGGGCTGGGCGCGGTTCGCACGATGCGTCTCGACGCCTACGCCGAACGCTTCGCCGCGGCGGGTTACGCCTGCCTGGTTTTCGACTACCGAAACTTCGGCGACAGTGAGGGCGCACCCCGCCAACTGCTCGACATCCGGATGCAGTTGCAGGACTGGACGGTGGCCGCGGCATTCGCACGCACACTGCCTGGAATCGACCCGCGCCGAATCGGCTTGTGGGGCACGTCTTTCAGCGGCGGCCATGTGATCGCCACGGCGGCCCGGGTGCCGGGTATCGCGGCGGTCGTGGCCCAGTGCCCGTTCACCGACAGCTTGGCCTCGCTGGGCGCGATCAACCCGCTGGTCAGCGCTCGCCTCACCGCGCTGGCGGCCCGCGACCTCGTCACCGCCCGCTTCGGGGGCAACCCGGTGATGGTGCCGACCGCCGGACACCCGGGCGAGGTCGCGCTGATGACGTCGCCCGACGCTTACCCCGGCTACCTGGCTCTGGTGCCGGATGGCGTCGAGATGCGCAACGAAGTCGCCGCCCGCATCGGGGTGAAGCTGGTGCCCTACCGCCCGGGCCGACTCGCGGCGAAGGTGCCGTGCCCAATCCTGTTCTGCATCTGCGAGTTCGACACGGTCGCGCCGTCCGGACCGACCCGCCGCTATGCGGCGACGGCGCCCCGCGGCGAGGTGAAGCTTTATCCGGAAGGGCATTTCGAGATCTATGTCGGCGACGCGTTCGAGCGGGTGATCGCCGACCAACTCGAATTCCTCGGGCGAGCGTTACCTACGTCCGGCGACGACGCAGCGCCCGCAGCGCCAGGAGGATGAGCAGGACGATCAGGCTCACCGAATGACGCTGACGCCGCCGTCTACCGGAATCACCGCGCCGGTGATGTAGCTGCTGGCCCGGCTGGCGAGGAAGACCGCGATGCCCGCCATGTCGTCGGGCTGCCCGATCCGGCCCAGTGGAAGGCCCGCACCCACGGCCTCCGAGCCGTACGCCAACAGCTCCTTGGTCATCCGGGATTCGAACAGCCCGGGCGCGATCGCGTTGACCAGGATCCGCGGCGCCAACTCTCCGGCGAGGTGCTGGGTCAGCATGTGCACGGCGGCCTTGCTGGCGCTATAGGAGAAGTTGTCCCGGCCGCGTCCCGGCGCAACGATCCCGTCGATGCTGCCGGTGTTGATGACTCGGGCCGGGTCGCCGTCGCTCGATCCGGCGGTGAGCATCGGCACCAGCGCGCGGGTCAGCAGGAAGACGCCCTTGACGTTGATGTTCATCACCTTGTCGAACCCGGACTCGGGGAATTCGCCCAGCGGCGCTCCCCATGCGGCACCGGCGTTGTTGAACAACGCGTGAAGCGCGTCCTCGCGCTCGGAGAGCTCGGCGACCAGCGCGTCGACCCCGTCGGCCGTGCCGAGGTCGGCCGCAATCGCCTGCACCGACCCGTGCGCGGACAGTTCGGCGACGGCGGAGTCCAACTCGGGCTTCTTGCGGCTGGACAGGTACACCGTCGCGCCGGCCTGCAGCAGTCCGCGGGCGATCATCAGGCCGATGCCGCGGCCGCCGCCGGTGACGACGGCGACCTTGCCGTCGAGTCGAAACAGCTCTGTCATGGCGCGACGATCTGCGCTTTGGCCGTGCCGAGCGGGGACTGCACCCGGACTGCCTCGTCGCGAATCAGGCCACGTAGCAGCGCGGTGCTGAATTCGGCGGCGATCTCCTTGGCGCTGCGTCGTCCACTCGGCCGCAGCCAGCGGTAGGCGCCCAGCGTCATCCCGATGTAGCCGAGGGCCAGGACGTGAGAGTCGCTCTCGTAGAACTCGCCGCTGGCGATGCCGCGGTCGATGAGCCCGTGCACGTGCTCGTACACCTGGGTCTCCTTCTCACGGACCGCGACGACCTGCTCCTTGGTGAACCACTCGGTGATGTAGGGCTGCTCCTGGAAATAGACCGCGGCGCCTTCGGGGTTGGCGGCGATCTGGTTGAGCAACCGGACGGTGTACTGGTAGAGCGCCTCGCGGGCCGACATCGTTGGATCGTCGTGCACGGCGGCCAGGGTCCGCTCGGCGGCCTGCTGGTAGATGTCGTAGAGGATCAGCGACTTGCTGGCGTAATAGTGGTAGACGGTGGCCTTGTTCAGGCCCACCACGTCCGCGACGTCGTCCATCCGGGTGCCGTGATAACCGCGCGCGGCGAACAACTTGGTGGCCACAACCAGCAGCTCCTCGCGGCGGGTGAGCCCGTTCTCGGATGGCATGTCTACTCGCTATCGGCAGTCCGGGGGAATTCCGGAGTCAATCAACTAGTTGGGTAGTCTAGGCAACACGACAGTTCACTGTTGCGCGCTGCCCGCCGGGACTAGACTTCGGCAGTAAGCGCGAGCCGACTCGAGAGGTAGTCAGATGCAACCGGATCCTGATCCCAGCTACGACATTTCCGACGAAGCCGAGTTCTTCTTCAA
>CBAAAS010000582.1:1241-2529 GCA_964658855.1 uncultured Mycobacterium sp. | reverse complement strand
ACGTCCACTGCGAGTTGTAGCGCGACTGCAGCGCCGCCGTCGCCACCGTCAGCACCTGCCATTTCGGGCCGCTCGTGATCACCAATGGCCACATGAAGTGGTGCCACTGCGAGACCACGGTGATCAGCATCAGCGTCACCAACACTGGCCGACTGGATGGGATCACCACGTGGACGATCACGTCCAGCGTGTTGGCCCCATCCAGGTATGCCGCATTGATCAGGTCATCGGGGATCGAGCGGAAGTGTTGGCGGAGAAGGAAAATGGCGTACGGAGACCCGAAGACGAACGGCAGCACCAACGCCCAGAATGTGTTGCGGAGACCCAGTTGCGCCATCATCAGATAGAGCGGCACCACCGTCACGCTTCCCGGCACCATCAGCGTGGCCAGATACACCCAGAACAGCGCGTCACGGCCGGGGAACCGCAGCCGCGCGAATGCATAGCCGGCCAACACCGAAGAGCTCACCTGGCCGAGCAGAATCACCGCCGTCATCAACGTCGTGACCGCCAGGGCCCGGCCGAACCCGGCACCCCCCAAGTCGGCGTAATTCGACAGCGTCGGTGGCCGCGGCAGCGACAACGGCACACCGGTCGCGAACTGATGTGCCGATGTGATCGACGTCAGCAAGCCGAGCAGGAACGGCGCCAACGTGATCAATGCCCCGGTCAGCAGGCCGGCGTAAACGAGGACAGCGGCGGGCTTTTTAAGTGAGGTCATAGCTGACCCGCCGACGGAGATACAGGTACTGTGCGACACTCCGTACATAGGTGACATTCGTGCTCTGGTAGGTGCTCGGGTAAGCCACGTCCAAGGCGAAAAAAAGACTTCGCACATATCGCAGCGCGGCAAGGGCGAGGAATATGCCGAGTCACAAAACTGGACTGTAGTCGGCGCATTCGAGGATCTCGATGTATCCGCAATCAAGCTTTCGCCGTGGGATCGTCCAGACCTAAAGACGTGGTTGACCGACCAAGCCGAAGATTGGGATGCGCTGATCTTCGCCAAGACCGACCGGGTATTCCGGTCGGCTAATGACTGCGTGAAGCTGGCCGAGTGGTGCCGTGAGCACCGCAAGATCCTCGTCCTGGTGGACGACGGTATCCGGCTGGACTACTTCAACCCCGAAGACGCAAAAGACGCATTCGCTGGTGCTATGTCCAAGGTGTTCCTAATCTTGGCATCGGTCTTCGCCGAGATTGAGGTCAGATCGCCGAAGCGATTGATACGGCTTTCTTCGCCAACACCACCACTAAGGGACCGAGCGGCTTGCAGTCGTTGACGACC
>CBAAAS010000582.1:0-1231 GCA_964658855.1 uncultured Mycobacterium sp. | reverse complement strand
CCGCCGTGGTCGATCCTGGGGCGTCGGTGACGAACCTGGATTCGTTTATAGCTGGCCGCTACACCGCCGAGCTTCATGCCGCCAAGCTGACTCACTGGCTTGTCTCGCCGACTGTGGCGCAGACGCTTTCGCAGTTGAAGATAGGCAGCAGCTACAACCCGTCGTTGTTGCAGTTCGTGGACGACGGGGTTCAGATCGCGGGAATCCCGGTTATCACCTCGACCCACGTCGACAACAGCACGGTTGCGTGGGGCGTGGATGCGACTCAGCTCCGCTACGTGTTGTGGCGCGGTACCACGGTTGAGACATTCCCATATATCGACCATGACGGTCTCTGTATCCGGGCTATCAGCCGTCTTGGGCTTGCTTTCCTCAACCCCGCTGGGATCGTTCGTATCTTCCACAGCAGCTAATCGGCTGTCTGACAACTGAATAGCTGAACGGGCGAACCCTGGAGTTCGCGGGTCCAGGGTTTCTCGTCCGGCCCGGTAGGCCGGTCAAACCGTCAGAACCCCAAAGCCTCCACTGCGCCGATGAGCAGGTCCTGCGCAGGAAGGTCGAAGGAGAATATCGAACTCAAAAGGGAGTCAAAAGAAGCGTCGGTAAAGTCACCGCTGGACAAGGCGGTCGCAGCGTCGGTGGCATAGGCTGCACCTTGGGTGAAGTTTTCTTGGGCCTGTGTCAGGGCGTCCGCGAAATCTGCGGGAGGAACTTCCGAGTTGAAGTCGAGTAGGGATCCAGCGCTAATTGGTTCGCCCGCGAGCGCCTCGAGCGTTCCGATGTAGGCAATATCCGGAGCACCCACAGTGTAGTCGTTCACACCGTCTAAGAAGTATTGCAGGCCAGGGATCACCTGGTTGCCGGCGAAGTCTGCATCGGCGGTGCTGAAGGCGGTCTGGCCGTAACCTTCGACGGCTTCGACGCTGGCGATGATGTCGCTGAAGTCGTCGGCTCGAGCGGTCGGTGCGGTGGCTGCCGCCATCATCGCTGCAGCTCCGACCGCACCCACAGCAGCTGCAAGGCCGACCAGTATCCCGGATCGGGATGGCATGTGACTCATGGTTTCTTCCCCCAGGCGTCGGTCTGTGAACCAGATGAATCGGACATAAGTTTTGGCTTAGACCATCCTGTGCACGGACGCCGATAGTTGATAGAGGTGTTTCCCTATGCTTCCCGCGTTCAGCACTTGTCGAGCAGGGCGCTTGCGGCTGCCGTGCGCCAGTAGTGAGGC
>CBAAAS010000581.1:0-2530 GCA_964658855.1 uncultured Mycobacterium sp. | reverse complement strand
GCGAAGCCGACAGTGGCAGCGGCTCGTCGTGGGTGGTCGCGACGAGCTTGGGCCGCGCCTGGCCGCGGGTTCCGGCACGCAGGTCGTCGACCCGCTCGGCTAACGATCCAACCGTGCCGAGTTCGAAGACGTCGCGGATGCCCAACTCGACGCCGCATTCCGAGCGGATGGCGGTGACCAGCTTGGTGGCCACCAACGAGTGACCGCCGAGGTCGAAGAACGAGTCGTCGACTCCGACTCGGTCATGACCCAGCAGCTCGGAAAACATTGCGGCGATTCGGCGTTCGGTGACGGTGGACGGGTCGCGGTATTGCGCCTTCGCCATGATCTCCGGCTCCGGCAGCGCGGTGCGGTCGATCTTGCCGTGCGCCGTGATTGGGATCTCGTCGATCACCACGTAGGCGGCCGGGGTCATGTATTCCGGCAGCGCCGCGGCAACTCGCGCGCGAATCCGCTCGAGGTCGACGGTGTCGCCGGCGGCGCCGTCGGCCGGGGTCACGTAGCCCACCAGGCTCTTGCCCAGCCCCGGTAGATCGCTGGCCACCACGACGGCCTGGCCGACACTCGGGTCGACCGAGATCGCTGCGCCCACTTCGCCCAGCTCGATCCGGAATCCACGGATCTTGACCTGTTCGTCGGCGCGGCCGACGAACTCTATGTCACCATCGGCGTTGCGGCGGGCCAAGTCCCCGGAACGGTAAAGCCGGCCCCCCGGCGTGAACGGATCGGCAACGAAGCGTTCGGCGGTCAGACCGGGTCGCCGGTGGTAGCCGCGCGCCACATGCGTTCCGCCGATGTAGATTTCGCCGATCACCCCGACCGGGACCGGCTGCAAAGCGTCGTCGAGCAGGTGTATCTGGGTGTTGATCTTGGGCCGGCCGATCGGCACCACCCGGGTGCCTTGGGCGCCCTCGACCGGGTAGCTGGTGGCGTTGACGATGGTCTCGGTGGGGCCGTAGAAGTTGTAGAGCAGCGCGTCGAAGGTGGCGTGAAACTTGTCCGCGATCTCGCCGGGCAACGGCTCGCCGCCGATCGGCACCCGGCGCAGGGTGCGCCACTGGTTGACACCCGGCAATGACAGAAACAGCCCGAGCAGGGACGGGACGAAGTGCATCGAGGTGATGCCTTCGCGACGTAGCAGCTCGGTCAGGTATCCGATGTCGCGCAGACCGTCAGGACGCGGAATAACCAGTCGTGCACCACAAATCAGTGTTCCGAAGATCTCGCCGATCGACACGTCGAAGCTCGGTGAGGCCACTTGAAGTAGGCGGTCGGTCTCGTCGACGCGATATTCGTCCCCGAACCAGACGAAGTACTCGGCGATCGGCGCGTGCGGCACCGGCACACCTTTGGGCAGACCGGTGGAACCCGAGGTGTAGATCAGGTACGCGGTGTTCTCCGGCCCCAGCGGCCGGACAAGTTCCGCCGGCTCGGCGGCCGGGTAACGCTCCAGATCGGTGACCGGTTCGCGCAGAATGAGTTTCGCTTGGGCGTCGCCGAGGATGAACGCCAGCCGGTCGTCCGGGTAAGTCGGGTCGACGGGCAGGTAGACAGCACCGGCTTTGAGGACACCCAGCGCGGTGATGACCAGTTCGGGCGATTTGTCGAGCAGCACCGCCACCCGGTCTTCGGTGCCGACACCTTGCTCGATCAGCCAGTGCGCCAACCGGTTTGCCTGCTGATCGATCTCACGGTAGCTGTACTGCCGCCCTTCGTAGACGACCGCGACGGCGTCCGGGGTAACGGCAGCGCGCCGTGAAACCAGGGCCGGTAGCGTGCTGGCCGGGTAGCTGAAATCCTCACCGGCCGAGACGGCACGGAGCCATTCGGCATCCGCGTCGCTCATCAGCCCGCACGCGGACACCGTGGTGTCCGGGTTCGCGAGCGCGTGATCCAAGAGGAGGCCGAAGTGCCGCAGCAGTTGGTCCACCAGTGGGCGGTCGAGAACTTCGACCAGGTATTCGGCTTCGACCTCCGCACCGCGGCCCGCGCTGTCCAGCTCGATCATCAAGCCGAGTGGTAACTGGCTGAAATGGCCGCGTAATTCGGCGCGCTCGCATTGCACCCCGGGCGGGCTGAAGCCGCCGCCGTCCGCCTCACGTAATCCGAAGCTGACCCGCGTCATTCGTTCGGCCCCGTGCCTGCGGTCGGGGTTGGAGGCGCGCACCAACCACTCCAGGTCGACGCGCGAGTGCGCCAGCGCGCCGACTGCGCTGTCCCTGGTTTGCGCGAGCAGCTCACGGAACGTCAGCTGTGGCTCGGGGCGCATCCGCATCACCAAGGTGTTGCCGAAATAGCCGATCGCGTTCTCGGTCCCGGCACCGCGATTGAGCACCGGGGTTGCGACGAGGAAGTCGGACGCATGGGTGTAGCGGTGAACCAGCGCGCCGAACGCCGCCATCAACACCATGTACGGGGTGGCACCAGTCTCCCGGGCGAGCGCGGTGGCGCGGTCGACGGTCTCCACCGACAGCCGGGCGGTGGCCCGCTGGGCTCGCCAGGTGCCGGGTACCACCGAGCCGTTCGGGCC
>CBAAAS010000580.1:0-2542 GCA_964658855.1 uncultured Mycobacterium sp. | reverse complement strand
TGTCGCCGGCCAATCCGGTTGCCGGTCCCGGCAGCCCGATCACCCGTTGAGGTGTTTGCTGCGGATCCACCACGGTGAGGCTGGCCGGCGCTGTGGCGTCAGACCCGGAAGACGCGACGGCCAGCAGGCCGGTACGGCCGTCGAATAGCGCCGTCTGCGGCCGGCCGCCCAGCGGACGGACCGACCCCGCCGGAGCCGTCGTCAGCGGCGGAGATCCCGCCGCTTGCGCCGGTGCGATCGTTACCGGGATGTCGTCAAAAGCCTTCTTCGAGCACGCCGTCGGTGACAGCAGCAAAAACAGCAGGCCAATAGCGGTGATCCGACGCACGCACGCATCGCGTTTACGCTTTGCTGGCACAGGGTAACTTTCCGCTAATCGGGGGCGCACCAGTCTGACAGAGGTGATCCGAGTGGAGTTTGATCCTAGGGAACATTGGCCGACGTGGCTCAGGTCTGCGCTGGTTGCCCAGGCGAGACGGCGAGGTATGGTCGCCCTATGAGCGTTGCCGAACGTGGTCAATTCTCAGCCGGAGAGTTTGCTATCGAAGACATGTGGGTCGGAGTCTTCTCCACCAAGACTCTAGCCAGCGGCTTCGGGCAGGTCGGTGATGGCCGAAGCTTCGCATTCAGCATCGAAGGCCAAACGTTGCTGGTCGAGATATATCGCCCGCGAATCAACGGCCTGGTCCCGCAACCGGAGGACGTTGTCGCCACGGCGCAACGCAGCGTGGTCGACGTCGACATCACCGACGAGCGCAGCCTGAGCGCCGCTGTCCGCGACGCAGTTGCCGTCGCCGAAGCATCCATTTAGATCCCACCGCAGGGCTGTCTGCCGCAGCGAGCCTAGGTACCCGGTACGGTCGTCGTCGTGCATGCGGTGCAGGCGATGTCTTGGTGGCAAGTTGTCGTATTGGCCGTCGTGCAGGGTCTGACCGAGTTTCTGCCGGTCTCGTCCTCGGGCCACCTGGCGATCGTGTCCCGGGTCTTCTTCGCCGGTGACGCGGGTGCGTCGTTCACGGCTGTAACCCAATTGGGCACCGAGGCAGCGGTTTTGGTGTATTTCGCCCGCGACATCGCGCGGATCGTCGTTGCGTGGTTCGGTGGGTTGTTCGACTCCGCACGTCGCACAGCCGACTACCGGCTGGGCTGGTTCGTCATCATCGGCACGATCCCGATCTGCGTGCTCGGCCTGCTGTTCAAGGATGAGATCCGCTCGGGGGTACGCAACCTGTGGGTGATCGCGACGGCGCTGGTGGTGTTCTCCGCGGTGATCGCCCTGGCCGAACGTATCGGGAAGCAGAGCCGCGATGTCGAGCAACTGACCTGGCGCGACGCCGTCGTCGTCGGCATCGCCCAAACCCTGGCGCTGGTGCCCGGGGTCTCCCGGTCCGGGGCGACGATCAGCGCCGGCCTGTTCCTCGGCCAGCAGCGCGAACTCTCCGCCCGTTTCGGTTTCCTGCTGGCGATTCCGGCAGTGCTCGCGTCCGGGTTGTTCTCGCTACCGGATGCGTTTCACCCGGTGCTGGAGGGCATGAGTGCGACGGGCGCGCAACTGCTGGTGGCGACGGCGATCGCATTCGTCGTCGGTTTGGCCGCGGTGTCGTGGTTCCTGCGTTTTCTGGTGCGCCACAACATGTACTGGTTCGTCGGCTACCGGGTGGCGGCCGGTGTCGGTGTGCTGATTCTGCTGGCCACCGGGTCGGTGAGCGCGACGTGACCGTGATCCTGTTGCGGCACGGCCGGTCCACGTCCAACACCGCGCATGTGCTGGCCGGCCGTTCCGAGGGCGTCGAACTCGACGACAAGGGGCGCGAACAAGCCGCCGGGCTCGTCGACCGGATCGGTGAGCTTCCGATCCGCGCAGTGGTGAGCTCCCCGCTGCTGCGGTGCCGCCAGACCGTCGAACCACTGGTGGCCGCACTCGGTGTCGAGGTGGAGGTCGACGATCGACTCGCCGAGGTCGACTACGGCGAGTGGACGGGCCGCAAGCTCGGCGAGCTGTTCAAGGAGCCGCTGTGGGCGGTGGTCCAGGCGCATCCCAGCGCGGCGGTGTTTCCCGGCGGCGAGGGGCTGGCCGAAGTGCAGACCCGTGCCGTCGCGGCGGTGCGTGAGCACGATGCGCGGCTGGCCGAGCAGCACAACGGCGATGTGCTGTGGCTGGCTTGCACTCACGGCGATGTCATCAAGGCGGTCGTCGCCGACGCGCTGGCCCTGCACCTGGATGGCTTCCAGCGGATTTCCGCCGACCCCGCGTCGGTGAGTGTGATCCGTTACACGAAGCTTCGACCCTTCGTGCTGCACTCCAACCACACCGGCGCAAGCCTGACGTCCGCGTTGACGCCCCCACCGGCGACAGAGGGCGAGACGCCCGCCGACGACGCGGTGGTAGGGGGCTCGACGGACTGAGCCGTCGCCCGAGGCCTTGATTTACGACTCCGCTGCAACTGCCGGTATTTTGGAAGAGCCATGTCCCGTGCGATTCACGTCTTCCGCTCACCCGACCGATTCGTCGCCGGGACCGTTGGGCAGCCCGGAAACCGCA
>CBAAAS010000579.1:0-2544 GCA_964658855.1 uncultured Mycobacterium sp. | reverse complement strand
TGATTCGGTGGTGCGGATCGGCCTGGTGCTGCCCGACGTGATGGGCACCTACGGCGACGGCGGCAATGCGGCGGTATTGCGACAGCGCCTGCGACTGCGGGGCATCCCTGCGGAGATCGTCGACATCACGCTGGCCGATGCGGTGCCCGATAGCCTCGATCTATACACGCTGGGCGGTGCCGAGGACTACGCGCAGCGGCTGGCCACCAAGCACCTGATCCAGTACCCGGGCTTGCAGCGCGCCGCGGGCCGCCGGTGCTGGCGATCTGAGCGGCCATCCAGGTGCTCGGCCACTGGTACGAAACATCGGCGGGTGAGCGGGTCGACGGAGTGGGCCTGCTCGACCTGACCACGTCACCACAGCCCACGCGCACAATTGGCGAGCTGGTCACCGCGCCGTTGCTGGCCGGATTGACCGCGCCGTTGAGCGGCTTCGAAAACCACCGCGGCGGAACGCTTCTCGGGAATGCCGCGTCGCCGCTCGGCGCCGTGAAGAGGGGCGCGGGCAACCGCTTGGGCGATGGCGTCGACGGCGCGGTGCAGGGCAGCGTGTTCGCGACCTACATGCACGGGCCGTGCTTGGCCCGCAATCCCGAGTTCGCCGATCTGCTGCTCGGCAAGGTGGTCGGAGACCTGAGTCCGCTGGAGCTACCCGAAGTGGAGTTGCTTCGCCGCGAGCGGCTTCGGGCCTGAGCGACTTCGCTGCCGCGAACCTGCACTCAGGGTTGTGGGTGTCGCGGACTCACAGCCCTCAGTGCGGTTTCGCGGCGAGGCGCTGACTGCTCAGACCATTGCGCGGCGGCCGGTCAGCGCGCGGCCCAGGGTCAGCTCGTCGGCGAATTCCAGGTCGCCGCCCATCGGCAATCCGGACGCGATCCGGCTCACGACCAGGCCGGGAATGTCGCGCAGCATCCGGACCAGATAAGTGGCCGTCGCTTCGCCTTCGGTGTTCGGGTCGGTCGCGATGATCACCTCGGTGATGTCCACCCCGTCGACCTGATCACCGATCCGACTCAACAGCTCGCGAATCCGCAACTGGTCCGGCCCGACACCGGACAGCGGGTCCAGTGCGCCGCCCAGAACGTGGTAGCGCCCGCGGAATTCGCGGGTGCGCTCGACGGCCTGGATGTCCTTCGGCTCCTCGACGACGCAGACCTGCGTGCCGTCGCGGCGTGGGTCCGCGCAGATGCGGCAGCGCTCGTCGTCGGAGACGTTGCCGCACACGGCGCAGAACCGCACACCGTTGCGGACCTTGGCCAGCACCGCGGTGAGCCGGTCGATGTCCGGCGGCTCGACTGACAGCAGGTGAAAGGCTATGCGCTGGGCACTCTTTGGCCCGATACCCGGCAGCTTGCCGAGCTCGTCAATCAGATCTTGGACCGGTCCTTCGAACATCAGCCCTGCGGTGCACCCAGTGAGCCCATTCCGCCGGCCAGCGGTCCGAGCTGTTGCTGCGCCATGGTGGTGACCTGTTGGGCGGCGTCGCCGAGCGCGCCGACCAGCAGGTCCTGCAGCGTCTCTACATCGTCAGGATCGACGACCTTGGGGTCGATCTTCACCGCGATGACCTCGCCGCTGCCCTTGACGGTGACTTCCACCAGCCCGCCGCCGGCCTTCCCCACCACCTCGGAGCTGATCAGCCGCTGCTGGGCCTCCATCAGCTTTTGCTGCATCTGCTGAGCCTGGGCGAGCAACGCCGACATGTCGGGCTGGCCTCCGGGTTGCATGACAGTCCCCTTGCGTCTTGGTATCGACTTGGTTTCGCCTGCGCGGTGCGGGCGGTTCAGAGTTCCAAGCGTAGACGGCGCAGGGCTAACGTGGCGGCGTGCGCACACCTCATCGACTGCGTGTCCTTCATCGCCCGCGCGGCGCAGCCCCCGCGGCGTTGGCCGCGGTGGGCATGATCGCCCTCGCCACCGTCACACCGGCCCCGCCGATCGCGACCGCGGCGCCCGGCAGCATCGCCGGCATGATCGTGTTCCTCGATCCCGGTCACAACGGCGCCAACGACGCGTCGATCAGCCGTCAGGTGCCCACCGGCCGCGGCGGCACCAAGGACTGCCAGGCCAGCGGAACCACGACCAATGACGGCTACGCCGAACACACCTTCACCTGGGACACCACCCTGCGTCTGCGCGCAGCGCTCAACGCGCTGGGAGCACGGACAGCGATGTCCCGTGGCGACGACTCCACCGTCGGGCCGTGCGTCGACCAGCGCGCCGCGATGGCCAACGCACTGCACCCGAACGCGGTCGTCAGCATCCACGCCGACGGCGGTCCGTCGGGCGGACGGGGTTTCCACGTCAACTATTCGGCGCCGCCGCTCAACCAGGCGCAGGCCGGGCCCGCGGTGCAGTTCGCCCGAGTCATGCGCGACCAGATGCAGGCCTCGGGTATTCCGCCGGCCAGTTATATCGGCCAGGACGGCCTGTACGGGCGTTCGGATTTGGCCGGCCTGAACCTGGCGCAGTACCCGTCAGTCCTGGTCGAATGCGGCAACATGAAGAACCCGGTCGACTCGGCGCTGATGGAAAGCCCCGAGGG
>CBAAAS010000578.1:0-2554 GCA_964658855.1 uncultured Mycobacterium sp. | reverse complement strand
AACAACAACAAAACAAAACCACCAAACACACTATTGAGTTCTCAAACAACACCCGTTTTCGGGCAACCCTGCAACTGTACTCCATCGCAAAAGTGCCGTCAAACTGCACCATCTGCTGCTCTACAGCAGGCGTGCGCCGTACTTACCGGCCTACTCTACCCTCTCGATCTCAGCGCCGAGACTGGCCAGGTTCTCCACGAACAGTGGGTAACCCCGGTCGATGTGAAAAACGTCGTGTACCTCGGTGTCTCCATCGGCTACCAGGCCGGCCAGCACCAGTCCGGCGCCCGCCCGGATGTCCGATGACCACACCGGCGCACTCGACAGTTGCGGAAGACCTCGTACGACAGCGTGATGACCATCCGTGCGTGCGTCGGCACCAAGGCGGATCATTTCCTCGACAAATCGAAACCGCGCCTCGAAGACGTTCTCGGTGATCATCGACGTGCCGTCGGCGATCGAGGACAGCGCAATCGCCATCGGCTGCAGATCCGTCGGGAAACCGGGGAACGGCAACGTCGCGACGTTGACGGCCTTGGGCCGCTCGTACTGAGTGACCCGGAAACTGTCGTTCGTCTGGGTGACGGTGGCGCCGACGTCGTGCAGCTTGTGCAGCACTACCTGCAGATGCGCCGGATCGACGCCGGTCACAGTGACATCGCCGCGGGTCATCGCCGCCGCGATACCCCACGTGGCGGCCACGATTCGGTCGCCGATCACGCGATGCTCCGTCGGGTAGAGCCGTGGCACACCGTTGATCGTCATCGTCGGCGAGCCCGCACCTTCGACGTGCGCGCCCATCTGGTTCAACATCGTGCACAGATCGACCACGTCCGGCTCGCGCGCCGCATTGTGAATCGTCGTGACGCCTTCAGCCAGGACCGCGGCCATCAAGATGTTCTCGGTCGCTCCGACCGACGGAAACTCGAGCTGAATCTCCGCGCCGTGCAAGGAATCCGCCTGCGCGACGACGCAGCCGTGCTCGATATTGCAGACCGCCCCGAGCTGGCGCAGGCCGGCCTGGTGCATGTCGAGCGGACGGGACCCGATCGCGTCACCGCCCGGCAGTGCCACCTTCGCGCGCTTGCATCGCCCCACCAAAGGACCGAGTACGCAAACCGAAGCCCGGAACTGACGCACCGCCGCGAAGTCGGCGTCGTATTTGAGTTCATCCGGCGAGGTGATGCGTACCGTCGCACCGTCCAGCTCGACGTTGGCGCCCAGCCCTCTCAACACCTCGGCCATCAAGGGCACGTCCAGGATGTCGGGGCAGTTGGTGATCGTGCTGGTGCCTTCGGCCAGCAGGGCGGCGGCCATCAGCTTGAGAACGCTGTTTTTGGCACCACCGACGGCCACTTCGCCGGATAACCGACTACCACCGGTCACCACGAAATGCTCGGCCACGCAGGCCAGTTTAGTGATGCCCTATCGGCCTGTCAGTCAGCCAGGTCAGTCTGACGGGTACCGTTTGTTCATGGCAGTACATCTGACCCGCATATATACCCGTACCGGTGACGACGGAACGACGGGATTGAGTGACTTTTCCCGGGTATCCAAGAACGACCCGCGACTGGTGGCATACGCCGACTGCGACGAGGCCAATGCGGCGATCGGCGCCGCAATCGCGCTGGGCGCCCCCACACAGCAGATAGCCGATGTGTTGCGACAGATCCAGAATGATCTGTTCGATGCCGGCGCGGATCTCGCGACTCCGGTCGTCGAGAACCCGGAGCATCCTCCGCTGCGCATCACGCAGGACTACATCGACCGGCTCGAAGGCTGGTGCGACGAGTTCAACGCAAGCCTGGCTCCGCTCAAATCCTTTGTGCTGCCGGGTGGTTCGGCACTCTCGGCCCTGCTGCATGTCGCCCGCACGGTGTCGCGGCGCGCTGAGCGTTCGGCCTGGGACGCGATCGAGCACCACCCGACGGACGTCAGCCCGCTGCCCGCGAAGTATCTGAACCGGCTGTCCGACCTGCTGTTCATTTTGTGCCGACTGGTCAACGTGGGCGGCGACGTGCTCTGGCAACCGGGCGGCGGGCGACCCCGCTAGCCGAACGCTGACTGGTCAGGTACTGCGCCGGCGCGCACGCGGCGAGGGACTTGATTCCAGCCACGACTGGAACGCGGTCAATGCACCGCGATCCAGGGCAATCTCGTAGTCGACCTTGCGGTCCTGCGTGGTGTCGCGTAACTCCAGCACGATGATCTCTTCGGTCATGATGTCGAACTCGTCACCCCGCGGCGGGCGCCGCGAAACGAGCTCGACCCCACGTCTGTTGAGCTGACGATCCGGCCACAGCCGAACACTGGACAGTCGGTAGAACGCGGCATCGCCTCCGCGGTAACGGATTACGCCGTGGCGCCAGCCGTGTCCACCGACCGCGGGAATGTCCCGCATGATCGCAGCGGTCCCACCCTGGCGCAGCTTCCACAATCGATAGCTCAGTGCGACGACCGCAACGCCCAGCACAGCGACGAGCACGGCCATGACAACCGTGAGCGCGCTCATCGCCGCGATCCGTCAGTCGAGCGCGCCGACAGCGCGCAATCT
>CBAAAS010000577.1:0-2557 GCA_964658855.1 uncultured Mycobacterium sp. | reverse complement strand
TCAACCCGCCGCAGACCATCAAGATCGAGAACCCGGTGGCCGTGGTGACCACCAGCCCGCACGTGAACGCCGCGGTCGCGTTCAAGAACTTCCAATACACCGCGGAGGCCCAAAAGGTCTGGGCGGCAGCCGGATTCCGCCCGGTCAACCCCGCGATCGCGGCCCAGGTTCGCGACCAGTTCCCGGCACCGGAAAAGCTCTGGACGCTGGCCGATCTCGGTGGCTGGCCGTCGGTGGACAAGGACCTGTTCGACAAGAAATCGGGCAGCATCACCAAGATCTACACGCAGGCCACCGGATGACGACGGCGATCACGCGCGAGGTATCGGGCCGCGCCGGCGGCGGTAAACCGCTGGGCCGCAACAAGCTGAACAACAACGGCACATCGCTGCGGGTAGGCGTCTCCGTCGTCTGGCTCTCGGTCATCGTGTTGCTGCCGCTGGCCGCCATCATGTGGCAATCGGTGGGCGGAGGCTGGCAGGCTTTCTGGCTCGCAATCAGCTCGAATGCGGCGTTGGAGTCGTTCCGGGTGACGTTGACGATCTCCGCGGGCGTCACCGTGCTCAATATGTTTTTCGGACTTCTGATTGCGTGGGTCTTGGTGCGTGACGACTTCCCGGGCAAGCGCGTGGTCGATGTCTTGATCGACCTGCCATTCGCCTTGCCCACGATTGTGGCCAGCCTGGTGATGTTGGCCCTCTACGGAAACCACAGTCCGGTCGGGCTGCACTTGCAGCACACCGGGTTGGGTGTGGGAGTGGCGTTGGCGTTCGTCACGCTGCCGTTCGTGGTGCGGGCAGTGCAGCCGGTGCTGCTCGAGATCGATCACGAGACCGAAGAAGCCGCCGCGTCGCTGGGCGCCAACAACGCGACGATCTTCACCACCGTCGTGTTGCCCTCGTTGACCCCGGTTCTGTTGACCGGTGCCGGGTTGACGTTCGCCCGGGCCATCGGCGAATTCGGTTCCGTGGTGCTGATCGGCGGCGCGGTGCCCGGAAAGACCGAAGTGTCCTCCCAGTGGATCCGTACCCTGATCGAGAACGACGACCGCACCGGCGCCGCCGCGATATCGATTGTGCTGCTCGCAATCTCGTTCTTAGTGCTCTTCGTGCTGCGCACCGTCGGATTACGCGCGGCCAAGCGTGAGGAGTTGGCCTGAAATGACCCTCTCACCCAAAGTTCGCTATTTACTTCGTTTCCTGGCCTTGGCCTACGTGTCGGTGCTGCTCGTCGTCCCGGTGGGACTGATTTTGTGGCGCACCTTCGCGCCCGGTGTCGGCCAGTTCTTTGACTGGATCAGCACGCCGGCGGCGATTTCCGCGCTGAACCTGTCGGTGCTGGTGGTGGCGATCGTGGTGCCGCTCAACATCGTCTTCGGGATTCCGACCGCATTGATGCTCGCGCGCAACCGGTTCCGCGGCAAGGGCGTGCTGCAGGCGATCATCGACCTGCCGTTCGCGGTGTCGCCGGTGGTGGTCGGCGTGGCGTTGATCGTGTTGTGGGGATCGGCGGGCCTGCTCGGCTTCGTCGAGAAAGACTTCGGCTTCAAGATCATCTTCGGCTTGCCCGGCATCGTGCTCGCCAGCATTTTCGCGACGCTGCCCTTCATCGTCCGCGAGGTCGAGCCGGTGCTGCACGAGTTGGGCACCGATCAGGAGCAGGCGGCCGCGACGCTGGGTTCGAATTGGTGGCAGACGTTTTGGCGGATCACGCTGCCGTCGATTCGCTGGGGGTTGACCTACGGAGTCGTGCTGACCATCGCGCGCACACTGGGTGAATACGGCGCGGTCATCATGGTGTCGTCCAACCTGCCGGGGCAATCGCAGACGCTGACGCTGCTGGTATCCGACCGCTACAACCGGGGTGCCGAGTATGGCGCGTACGCACTTTCGACGCTGCTGATGTCGGTGTCCGTGCTGGTTCTGATCGTTCAGGTGATTCTCGATGCTCGCCGCAACCGGGCAGCCAAGCAGATATGACAGGGAGGAGTGGCGCAACATGACCGACAACGCAATCACAGTGCGGGGCGCCAACAAGCGTTACGGCGACTTCGCCGCGCTGGACAACGTCGACTTCGACGTGCCCACAGGATCTTTGACGGCACTGCTCGGGCCCAGCGGGTCGGGTAAGTCGACCCTGCTGCGCGCCATCGCCGGACTCGACCAGCCGGACTCCGGGACGATCACGATCGGTGGCCGGGACGTCACCACCATCGCGCCGCAACGGCGTGGAATCGGATTCGTGTTCCAGCACTACGCGGCCTTCAAGCACCTGACCGTGCGCGACAACGTGGGCTTCGGCCTGAAGATCAGGCGCAAGCCGAAAGCTGAGATCGCCGAGAAGGTCGACCATCTGCTCGAGGTGGTGGGCCTCAGCGGATTCCAGACCCGTTACCCCAGTCAGCTTTCCGGCGGTCAGCGCCAGCGCATGGCGTTGGCGCGCGCGCTCGCGGTCGATCCTCAGGTGCTGTTGCTCGACGAACCCTTCGGCGCCCTCGACGCGAAAGTCCGCGACGATCTGCGTGCCTGGTTACGCCGTCTGCATGACGAGGTGCACG
>CBAAAS010000576.1:0-2569 GCA_964658855.1 uncultured Mycobacterium sp. | reverse complement strand
TTCAAGGATCTGCGGGAAGCGTCGAACTACGACTTCATGATCGCCGGCATTTCGTCACTGTGCATGATCTTCATCATCATGCTGCTGATCACGCGCAGCCTGGTGGCCGCTCTGGTGATTGTCGGCACGGTTGCGCTGTCGTTGGCCGCCTCGTTCGGGATGTCGGTTCTGCTCTGGCAGTACATCATTGGGGTCAGGCTGCACTGGCTTGTGATGGTGATGTCGGTGATCGTCCTGTTGGCCGTCGGCTCCGACTACAACCTATTGCTGGTCGCGCGCTTCAAGGAGGAGATCGGTGCCGGGATCAAGACCGGCATCATCCGGTCGATGGGTGGCACCGGCAGGGTGGTGACGGCCGCGGGTCTGGTATTCGCGTTCACCATGGCGTCGATGATGGTCAGCGACAACCGCGCCGTCGGCCAGGTGGGTACGACCATCGGTCTGGGTCTGCTGTTCGACACGTTGGTGGTGCGCTCGTTCTTGATGCCGTCGATCGCGGCGATGCTGGGCCGCTGGTTCTGGTGGCCGATGAATGTCGCGTCGCGGCCGCCGCGGATCCGGCGGCCTACAACCCCTGCGCCGGCCGACGCGGACGCCACCGGGCCGTTGACGACGCCCGGCGACGCTGCGAGATACGAGCGGGCGCTACACCGCTAGCGTTTTTGAAGGCCGAGAGTCGACAACGCTCAACCGATCAGCGGAATGCCTCGTCGATGATCTCCTGCTGCTCGAAAGCATGCACCTTCGACGAACCCGACGACGGCGCCGACATCGCGCGACGTGAAATCCGTTTGATGCCAGTCAGTGTGTCCGGGAACAGCTCGGGCAGCTCCAGGCCGAACCGGGGCCAGGCACCCTGGTTGGCCGGCTCCTCCTGAACCCAGAAGTACTGGTTGACGTTCGGATAATTGTCGAACGCCTCGCTGAGGCGGTGGAACGGCAGCGGCGCAAGCTGCTCGATACGCACGATCGCGACATCGTCGCGGTTGTCCTTGGCTTTGCGGGCCGCCAGCTCGTAGTAGATCTTGCCGCTGGTCAACAACATTCGCGTTGCCTTGCTGCGGTCGCCGATGCCGTCGGAGTAGGTGGGCTCCTCGAGCACCGAGTGGAACCTCGTCTCGGTGAACTCCTTGATGTCGCTGACCGCAGCCTTGTTGCGCAGCATCGACTTCGGGGTGAAGACGATCAACGGACGCTGCACCCCGTCGAGGGCGTGACGGCGCAGCAAGTGGAAGTAGTTGGCCGGAGTCGACGGCACCGCGATCGTCATCGAGCCCTCCGCCCACAACTGCAGGAACCGCTCGATGCGGCCGGAGGTGTGGTCGGGCCCCTGGCCTTCATGGCCGTGCGGCAGCAGCAGCACCACGCTGGAGAGCTGGCCCCACTTGGCCTCGCCGGAGCTGATGAACTCGTCGATGATCGACTGGGCACCGTTGACGAAGTCGCCGAACTGTCCCTCCCACAACACCAGTGCGTCCGGGTTGCCGACCGTGTAGCCGTACTCGAACCCCACGGCGGCGTACTCCGACAGCGGCGAGTCGAACACCATGAACTTGCCGCCGGTCGGGTTGCCGTCTTTGTCGATCGTCAGCAATTGCAACGGGGTGAACTCTTCGCCGGTCTGGCGGTCGATGATCACCGAATGCCGCTGGGAGAAGGTGCCACGGCGGGTGTCCTGGCCGGACAGCCGGATCAATTTGCCATCAGAAACCAGCGTGCCCAGCGCCAACAGCTCACCGAAGGCCCAGTCGATCTTGCCTTCGTAGGCCATTTCGCGGCGCTTCTCGAGCACTGGAGTCACGCGTGGATGGGCGGCGAATCCCTCTGGCAGAGCGAGGAATGCGTCACCGATGCGGGCCAGCAACGCTTTGTCGACCGCAGTGTCCAGGCCGGCCGCGAGCATCTGGTTGGACTCCACCGACATGCTCGCCTGCACGCCGTGCTTCTCCAGTTCGCGGACGTCGTTGAAAACCCGCTCGAGTTGGCCCTGATAGTCGCGCAGCGCGTCTTCGGCCTCTTTCATCGAGATGTCGCCACGGCCGATCAGCGCTTCGGTGTAGGTCTTGCGGACGCCACGTTTGACGTCGACGACGTCGTACATGTACGGGTTCGTCATCGACGGGTCATCGCCCTCGTTGTGCCCGCGGCGGCGGTAGCACAGCATGTCGATGATGACGTCCTTCTTGAACTTCTGCCGGAAGTCGACGGCCAGCTTGGCCACCCAGACGCAGGCCTCCGGATCGTCACCGTTGACGTGGAAGATCGGCGCGCCAATCATTTTCGCGACGTCGGTGCAGTACTCGCTGGACCGCGAGTACTCGGGCGCGGTGGTGAAACCGATCTGGTTGTTGACGATGATGTGGATGGTGCCGCCGACCCGATAGCCGGGCAGCTTGGCCAGGTTCAGGGTTTCGGCGACGACACCCTGACCGGCGAAGGCGGCGTCACCGTGCAGCATCATCGGCACCACGGAGTTCCCGCGTTCGCCCTCGCCCTTGTCGAGCAGATCCTGCTTGGCGCGGACCAGACCCTCCAGCACCGGGTCGACGGCCTCCAGGTGCGACGGGTT
>CBAAAS010000575.1:0-2572 GCA_964658855.1 uncultured Mycobacterium sp. | reverse complement strand
TCCGAGCCGTCCAGCCGAGAGGCGTGCATCCCGGCCGCCAGAATCACGCCCGCCGGGGCGGCCGAGTCCCATTCCCACTGCCCGCCGGCGTGGATGTAGGCGTCGGCGTCGCCGCGAATCACCGACATCGCTTTGGCTCCGGCGGAGCCGATCCGCACGAATTCCACGTCGAGCTGCCGGGCCAGGTAATACAGCACCGCGGGCGGGCGGTTGGAGCTGGCGGTGATCCGAATCGGGCCGGAAAGCTCTGCGGTGGGCGCGGTTACGGTGTCGGTGCGGTGCAACTCCCTCATCGCGGGCAAGGCGACCGCGGCGTCGGTGATCGCCCCGTTGGGACCGCCATCGCGCCGCCACAGCGCGACGTGCACAGCCCAGTCGTCGCGACCCTCCCAGGAGAATTCGCGGGTTCCATCCAGGGGATCGACGATCCAGACCCGGTCGCGCTGCAGCCGTTTCAGGTCGTCGTAGGCCTCTTCGCTGAGCACCGCGTCGCCCGGACGCTCGGCGTGCAGTCGCTTGAGCAACAACGCATTGGCTTGGCTGTCGCCCTCGTCCCCGAGTAGCCACGGGTGGTCGAAACCCACCCGGTCGCGCACGGCCAGCAATAGCTTTCCCGCCTCTTCGGCAAGGTCGGCGGCGAGCGCGGCGTCGCTCATGGGCTCAGGGGTCACGGGTCCAGTATCTCCGATGAGCTCAGCGGTTCGTCACGATCCAGTTGTTGGTGAAGCGTTGAACTGCGCTGATCTCGTCGCCGAGCCGGTTGACGATGAAGTTCTCCACCTGGCCGCCCACCAGCGGGATGTTCACCTGCACAGTGGTGCTGAAGTCCAGCCGCGCACCGCGGCCCACCGGCACCAGCGACACCTTCCCGACCGCGGAGACCGGCGCGCCGGGAACCGAGACGTCGATCGTGCCGCGTGCCTGGCCGTCGGAGACCGGGTGCCAGCTTTCGGTGCGTGCCATCTCGAAATCGCCGGGCACCAACGCGGTCACCACTTTCGGCAAGCGGTTCGCGAAAAGGCTGACCGTCAGGGCCGCCGTCACGCTCCCATCCGGGTCGACCGTCAGGCCGTCCAGCGTCGCGGTGCCACTGTCGAAGGCGGCCAGCCTCGCCCGCCAGTAGTCCTCGTCGGCGAACGCAGCCAGGATTTCGTCGACGCCGACGGGAGCGTCGAGCGACAGTGCGAGTGAGCGGGACATCGACGGCTAGAACGCCGGCCAGGGAATCGGACGATGCCGGTCCGGCCCCGGCATCACCGGATGGGCCAGCAATACGCGCGCCCGCAGCCGCAGAGCGTCGATCTCCGCGCTGGTGATGTGCTCGGCCAGCGCCTCCCCGAGCGAGTCGGCGACCCCGTCGGCCAGACAGGACACCTTCTCCAACGTGTTCCCGTCGACCTTTTTGCCGGCCCACCCCCACAGCACGGTGCGGAGCTTGTCTTCGACATGCAGGCACACCCCGTGGTCGACGCCGTATACGTCGCCGTTGACGCCGCGCAGCACGTGTCCGCCCTTGCGGTCGGCGTTGTTGATCAGCACGTCGAACACCGCCATCCGCCACAGCCGGACGTCGTCGGCGTGTACCAGCTCGACCGGGTCGCCGGCGTAGTCATAGGCCCGCAACACCGGGAGGTAGCCGCGAGGACAGCGATCCGCCGGAACCAGGTCGACGAGATCGAGCTCCGGTCCGGGCTCGGACTCCGGCGTGTCTCCGGGCTGGTCCACCCACAACTGCAGCATCCCCGGGCCGGCAGGTCCGTGCCGAATGATGGTGTAGGGCACGATATTCCAGCCCAGATGCGCCGAGATCAGGTAGGCGCTGAGTTCGCGACCGGCCAGGGTGCCGTCGGGAAAGTCCCACAGCGGCTGCTCACCGGACACCGGTTTGTACACGCAGTGCACGGTGTGCTCGTCCAGGGTGGCCTCGCACAGAAAAGTGGCGTTGCTTGCCGAGCGAATACGTCCCAGGACCGTCAGCTCGCCGGTGCGCAGGACCTCGCGATCGTCAGGCCTCTGCGTCATCGTCCGGCCCGAGCAGCGCACTGCGCCGGTAGCCATTGGTCCGCGCACAGATGTGCCCGTCGGAGTCCAGCGGCTCCTCACACAGCGGGCACGGCGGCCGGCCGGCGGAGATGACGGCGTTGGACCGGGTGGCGAACTCGCGGGCCGACTGCGGAGAAAGAAACACCCGCACTGCGTCGGGGCCCTCGTCGGTGTCGTCCAGCACTACCGACGCGTCGAACTCGGTGTCGCTGACGGCCAGTAATTCGACAACCACCGTCTGCGCCTCGGAATCCCAGCCCAAACCCATGGTGCCCACTCGGAATTCCGCGTCGACGGGTGTGACAAGTGGGCTGAGGTCTTCGACCGTGTCGGTCTCGGGCGGAACGGGTGTGCCGAACCGTCGGTTCACCTCGACCAGCAGCGCATCGATGCGTTCGGCGAGCACCGCCACTTGCTGCTTTTCCAATATCACCGACACCACCCGGGCGTCGTGAACGGCTTGAAGGTAGAAGGTGCGGTTTCCGGGCTGCCCAACGGTCCCGGCGACGAATCGGTCGGGTGAGCGGAA
>CBAAAS010000574.1:0-2582 GCA_964658855.1 uncultured Mycobacterium sp. | reverse complement strand
CGGGATGCTGCCTGAATGCACGGCCAACACGGTCTTGATCAGACCGGCTATGCCAGCGGCGGCCTCGAGGTGGCCGAGGTTTGTCTTGGCGGTACCGATCAGCAGTGGAGCGTCTTCGGCGCGACCGCGTCCCAGCACCGTGCCGAGCGCGCGTGCTTCGATCGGGTCGCCGAGCGGCGTTCCGGTGCCGTGCGCCTCGACATAGTCGACTTCTTGCGCCTGCAGACCCGCGTTGGCGTAAGCCGAGCGCAGCACAGCCATCTGGGCGGCCGGGTTGGGGGCCAGCAGCCCATTGGACCGACCGTCCTGGTTCACCGCCGAGCCCCGCACCACCGCCAGCACCCGGTCACCGTCGCGCACGGCGTCGGTCAGGCGCTTGAGCACCACGACGCCACAGCCCTCGCCACGGATGAACCCGTCGGCGTCGGCGTCGAATGCGTGGCATGCCCCGGTGGCGGACAGCGCGCCGGTCTGGTCGAACGCGCGAACCACCGAGGGTGCCAGCATCAGGTTCACACCCGCGGCCAGCGCCACGTCGGAGTCGCCGATGCGCAGGCTCTGGCAGGCCAGGTGCAGGGCCACGATCGACGACGAACAAGCGGTGTCGACGGTGACCGAGGGTCCGCGGAAATCCAGGAAGTACGACAGCCGGTTGGCGATGATGCTCAGTGCGCCACCGGAATTGGTCCACGCGTCGACGTTGGTCAGGTCCATGCCCGCGACGTAGCCGTAGTCGGTATAGCAAGCGCCGGCGAACACTCCGGTCTGCGTGCGGCGCAGCGAGCTCGGCGGAATACCCGCGTGTTCCAGTGCCTCCCAAGCGACTTCGAGCAGCATGCGCTGCTGCGGGTCCATCTTGGCGGCCTCGCGGCTGGAGATGTCGAAGAACTCGGCGTCGAAGGCGTCGAGGTTGTCCATGTAGCCGCCGAAGCGGGTGGTGTGCGCCAGCGCCGCCGCGACCTCGGGGGTGCCGTCGTCGAACGGCGCCCAGCGTTCGGCCGGCACCTCGGTGACCGCATTCTTGCCCTCGCAGATGAACTGCCAGTACTCGTCCGGGCCGGAGATGCCGCCGGGCAGCCGACAGCCAAGACCGATGATCGCGACCGGCTCGTCGAGGTGGCTGCGGCCGGCTTCGACCTCGTCCTCGGCGGCCAGCGCCTCGGTGCCGGTCAGAAACCGGGCAAGGTCGGCAATCGTCGGGTGCTGCCAGAACTCGACGGGCGAGACCTTGCGGCCGAGCAGTTCGGACAGCTCGCCGGAGAGCACCACCGCGTCGCGCGAACCCAGGCCCAGATCGCTCATCGGGGCGTCGAAGTCGATGTCGTAGGGGCTGCAACCGACAGTGGTCACCAGGTAATCAGCCAGCCAGTGCCGTAGCGCTTCCTCGTCATACGAGGACGTCATCAGATGCCCCTTTCACTGCCAGCCGGTGCCGACTCCACGCTGTCGAACAGATCACTCAACACGCCGCCGTCCGGATCGTCCAAAACGTCGATTTCGCTGTCGGATTCCGGCTGCGGACACACCTTTTTCGCGAGGTGCTCCGCCAGCGCCACGATAGTCGGATAGTTGAACAGCATGGTCGCGGATAGCTCGATACCGACGAACAGCTCGGTGTCCCGCCGAACCGACATCGCCATCACCGAGTTCAGGCCGTATTCGGCGAACGGCCGGTCCAGGTCGAAATCGGCCTCGGCCAGGTGCAGCTCGCGGGCCAGGATGGCGCGCAATCCGACCTGCAGTTCGCTTCGCACGTCCTCGGCCGGCATCTCTGACCAGGCCGGAGTCGCCGCATGCGGCTCGGCGGCGCCGGAGCCACCGGTCGCTGAACTCGATGCCATCGGAGCCATCACGGCCTGCGCGACGTCGTAGCGCGCCAGGTGATCCCAGGCGGCGAAGGCTTCCTCGGCGGTGATGGCCCGCGACCCGAGACGCTCGAGTTCCTGCAGCGCGATCTGGGCTTCGGCGCCGAAGCCGAGTCCGCGCCAGGCCACCCAGTCCTGGCTGACGGTGTGGCAGCCCTGCCGGTGACGGGCCTGGGCCAGGCCGTCGAGGTAGGCGTTGGCCGCCGCGTAGGCACCCTGGCCCGGCACGCCGAAGACGGCGCCCGCCGCGGCGGTCAGGAACATGAAGTCGAGGCTGCCTGGCGGGAAGGCCCGGTGCAGCACCTGCGCCCCGGCGATCTTCGGCCAGACCGTGCGCCGCAGCCGGCTTTCCTCGATCTCGGTGAACAACTCGGCATCGGTGATGCCGGCACCGTGGACGACGCCGCGGATCGGCACAGCGCCCTCGTCGTCGCGCTTGGTCAGCAGTGCTTGCATCGCCTCGGGCGAACCGATGTCGAGCGCCACGGCTTCGACCACCACACCACGCGCCTCCAGCCCGCGGACGGCGTCGATCTTCTGCGCGGTGGCGGCGTCGTTGCTGTCGCTGTCCCAGTCGCGGCGGGGCGGCAGCGCGGTGCGGCCGGCCAGGATCACCCGGCGGGCCCCGCGGTCCGCGATCCAACCGGCCGTCAGCAGACCGATCGCACCCAGGCCACCGGTGATCAGGTAGGCCGCGTCCGGGCGGCACCGCAGCGG
>CBAAAS010000573.1:0-2586 GCA_964658855.1 uncultured Mycobacterium sp. | reverse complement strand
GTCCGGTTTGGCGATGGCGGACGCGGAGTTCACCATCACGGTGTCGACCATGCCGGCCACTGCTGACGATCCCGCGGCGCTGACGCTTGCATCCGGCACGCAAGCCCATGCCGGCGGCGATGGTGTCGACCTGGTCGAGTTCGGCTTCGCCGCGCATCGGGGCATGACAGTGTTGCCGCTGGCCAAAAGCGCCTCGGGCGGTGAATTGTCTCGGGTGATGCTGGCCCTGGAAGTCGTACTGGCCGCCTCGACGACGGGCACCACGATGGTGTTCGACGAGATCGACGCCGGCGTCGGCGGACGCGCCGCGGTGCAGATCGGTCGGCGCCTGGCGCGGTTGGCCCGCAACCGGCAGGTCATCGTGGTGACACATCTGCCACAGGTCGCGGCCTACGCCGATATCCACCTCATGGTCGACACGAACGGCAAGAACGGCGCGAGCGGAGTGCGCCGCCTCGACGGCGACGATCGGGTTGCCGAGCTCGCCAGAATGCTGGCCGGACTTGGTGATTCGGACACCGCGCGCGCCCACGCCCGCGAGCTTCTCGAGGCCGCAGACTGTGACCGTATTGCGACCTGAAATGTACGCTCAAGCCTGTGACAGATGTGACACGATATAACTTCTGAGGCCTTTGTTACGGCGCGCCTCCCGCCGCATTCTCGGGTTCACCGACAGAATCGCCTCCATGAGCGTGACCACCACCTTGTCCTCATTGTTGTCCCGCAATACCTCGCGGCCGGGTGTCATCGGAACCGCCCGGGTGGACCGCGATATCGACCGACTGCTGCGCCGGGTGTGCCCGGGCGACATCGTGGTCCTCGACGTGCTGGACCTCGACCGGATCACCGCCGACGCGCTCGTCGACGCCGAGATCGCCGCCGTAGTCAACGCATCCCCGTCGGTGTCGGGCCGCTATCCCAACCTGGGGCCCGAAGTGCTGCTGGCCAACGGCGTCACACTCATCGACGAGACCGGCACCGACGTCTTCAAGAAGGTCAAAGACGGCTCCAAAGTCCGCCTCTACAACGGCGGCGTCTACGTCGGGGACCGCCGACTGATTCGCGGCACCGAACGTACCGACGAAGAAATCGCCGACCTGATGCAGGAAGCCAAGAGCGGCCTGGTGGCCCACCTGGAAGCGTTCGCAGGCAACACCATTGAGTTCATCCGGAGCGAGAGCCCGCTGCTGATCGACGGCATCGGCATTCCCGACGTCGACATCGAACTGCGCCGCCGCCACGTCGTCGTGGTCGCCGATGAAGAAGAAGATGCCGCCGAGGACCTCAAGCGACTCAAACCGTTCATCAAGGAATACCAACCGGTGCTGATCGGAGTCGGCACAGGCGCAGACGTATTGCGCAATGCCGGATATCGTCCGCAGCTGATTGTGGGCGACCCCAGCAATCTGAGCACCGAAGTCCTCAAGTGCGGAGCTCAGGTGGTCCTGCCGGCCGACGCCGACGGCCATGCGCCCGGCCTGGAACGGATCCAGGATCTCGGCGTGGGGGCGATGACGTTCCCCGCCGCGGGTTCGCCGGCCGACTTGGCTCTGCTGTTGGCCGACCACCACGGTGCCGCGTTGCTGGTGACCGTGGGCCACCGGGCCAACATCGAGACGTTCTTCGACCGAACCCGTCAACACAGCAACCCGTCGACCTTCCTCACCCGACTGCGCGTGGGAGAGAAGGTTGTCGACGCGAAAGCCGTTGCCACGCTTTACCACAACCGAATCTCCGGCGGTGCGATCGCACTGCTGATTTTGACGATGCTGATCTCGATTATCGCGGCGCTGTGGGTGTCGCGTACCGACACGGTGGTGCTGCACTGGGCCACCACATACTGGAGCCATTTCTCGCTCTGGTTACAGCACTTAATCCATTAGGACGGTGGCGGCGTGATATCTCTACGGCAGCATGCGATTTCACTGGCCGCTGTATTTCTGGCGTTGGCCGTGGGAGTCGTTCTCGGATCGGGATTTCTCTCCAATGTGATGGTTTCCGGACTGCGTGACGAGACCCGCAATCTGCATGGCCAAGTCGACTCGCTCAACGGCGAGAAAAACGTCCTGAACGCAAAGCTGGCTTCTGCCAACGCTTTCGATACACAGATGGCCGGCCGGATGGTGCACGACGCATTGAACGGCAAATCGCTGGTGATCTTCCGCGCCCCGGACGCCAAGGACGAGGACGTCGACGCGGTGTCCAAGATCGTCGGACAGGCCGGGGGATCGGTCACCGGAACGGTGACGTTGACGCAGGAGTTCGTCGACGCCAACTCGGCGGAGAAGCTGCACTCGGTAGTGAACTCGTCGGTTCTGCCCGCGGGCGCCCAGCTCAGCACCCAACTGGTCGATCAGGGATCCCAGGCCGGCGACCTGCTGGGCATCGCCCTCTTGATCAGCCGCGACCCCGCCGTCCCTGCGGTCGACGACCCGCAACGCGACACCGTGCTTGCGGCGCTGCGCGACACCGGATTTATCGGGTACGGAAACCAGCACATCGGCGCATCCGATGCCGCTGTGGTGATCAGCGGAGGCTCGCTGGGCAATGACGCCGGTAATCAGGGCGTCAGCGTGGCGCGTTTCG
>CBAAAS010000572.1:0-2591 GCA_964658855.1 uncultured Mycobacterium sp. | reverse complement strand
GCTGCAGCTGTCGACGGTTCCGACGCAGGTCGGCGACGTGCTCACGCCCCGTTACGTCGACCTGCGGCCGTTCGCGGTCAACGACGGCGACGACGTTTTCGTGTTGCCGGGCGGGCTCACCCGGGTGGCCCTGGTCGAAGGGTCGCGGGTGGTCAACTCGAGCCAGGGTGGCGGGTCCAAGGACACCTGGGTGTTGGCGTCGCGTACGTCGGGCGCCGACCGTGAGCTGGGTGCCGCCGAGGTGGTGAAGAAGCTGCCCAAAGCGGCCACGTCGTCCAACGGCGAAGCGGATGGCGAAAAGCCGCAGAAGCAAAAGCAATTCCAGCAGCAGCGGCAGCCGAAGTCTGAACCGGCCGTGGAACAACAGCCTGGTCAACAGCAGCAGCTACAACAGCAGGTGGTGATTCGCTGATGCTCGCACGAAATGCCGAGGCGCTGTACTGGATCGGTCGCTACGTCGAGCGCGCCGACGACACGGCACGCATCCTCGACGTCACGGTCCACCAACTGCTGGAGGATTCCAGCGTCGACCCCGATCACATCTCTCGAGTGCTGTTGCAGGTCTTGGGAATTGACGAACCCGACACCGAACTGGATGTCTGGTCGTTGACCGACCTGGTGGCTTTCAGTCACAACGCCCCCGGTGACGGCTCGTCCATCGTCGACGCCATCACCGCTGCACGGGAGAACGCCCGCTCTGCCCGAGAGGTGACATCCACCGAGACCTGGGAGTGCCTCAACACCACCTTCAATGCGCTGGGGGAACGTGAGCGGGCGGCCAAACGGCTTGGGCCGCATGAATTTTTGTCGTTCATCGAGGGTCGTGCCGCGATGTTCGCCGGGCTTGCCGACTCGACTCTGTCCCGCGACGACGGTTACCGCTTCATGGTGCTGGGTCGCGCGATCGAACGGGTGGACATGACTGTGCGCATGCTGCTGTCGCGAGTCGGCGACAGCGCGGTGTCCCCGGCCTGGGTGACCGTGCTGCGCTCCGCCGGCGCGCATGACACCTATCTAAGAACGTATCGTGGTGTGCTGGATGCGAATCGGGTTGTCGAGTTCATCCTTTTGGACCGCCTTTTCCCGCGGTCGATCTTCTATTCGTTGAAGTTGGCCGAGCACAGCCTCGACGAACTGCTGCACAGTCGGGGTAGTCGCGTCGGTGCCACGTCCGAGGCTCAGCGCCTGCTGGGACGGGCGCGCAGCGAGCTGGAATTCGTCCGGCCTGGAGTTCTGCTCGAATCGCTGGAGATGCGCCTGGCCGGCTTGCAGAAGTCGTGTTTCGACGTAGGAGAAGCCCTGGCGTCGCAGTACTTTCACGCCGTGCCGTGGGTCGCCTGGTCGGACGCCGGTTATCGTGATCCGATGCTGGCTGGACAGGAGAAAAACTGATGTGGCGCAACCGCGTTCTTCACGCGACCGGCTACGCCTACCCGTCGCCGGCCACGGCCTCGTACAACGAAGCCCGGCTCACGCCGCGATCAGACTCGCGGCAAAATGTCGTCCTCAACCGCGTCGAAACCGTGCCTGCCACAAGGTCATACCGGTACGTCGATTACTGGGGCACCGCGGTGACGGCGTTCGACCTGCACGCGCCGCATACGGAGTTGACGGTGACATCCGCGTCGATAGTCGAGACCGAGAAGCCCGACCCCGTGACCGAGAAGCTGTCCTGGTCCGACCTGAAGCATGAGGCCGTAATCGACCGGTACGACGAGTTGCTCGGCCCGACCGATTACGCACCGGCGAGCAAACGTGTTGCGGCAGTGGGTAAGCGGATCGCCAAAGAGCACGAGCCCGCCGACGCTGTGATCGCGGCCGCCGACTGGGTGCGCAGCGAACTGGATTACGTCAAGGGCAGCACCGGCGTGCACACCTCAGGTTCGGACGCCTTACGTGAAGGCAAGGGCGTCTGTCAGGATTTCGTCCACCTGTCGCTGATGGTGTTGCGCGGCATGGGAATTCCCGCGCGATACGTCTCTGGCTACCACCATCCCGACGTTGACGCGGCGGTCGGGGAGACCGTCGACGGGCAGAGCCATGCCTGGATCCAGGCCTGGACCGGAAGTTGGTGGGATCACGATCCGACCAACGACACCGAAATCAACGAGCAGTACATCACCGTCGGGGTGGGCCGTGACTACTCCGACGTCTCTCCGCTCAAGGGCATCTACCACGGGCAAGGCGCCACCGATCTCGATGTGGTCGTCGAAATCACCCGTTTGGCCTAGTTCGGGCCGCGGCGCTCGGCGCTCTGGTGCGGCTTCTCGGGGCCGGCGCACGGCTGCCGACACGCCGGGTCGACCTTGCAGCGCCGGCCTGACCTGGCAGTTTCACCGACTTTGATCAGCTTCTTACGCACCCGCCGATATCGCCGTAGCCTGGTTGTGAACCTGATCACAGTCGACGGGAGGCTCCATGCGGATAGCAGATGTGTTGCGCGGCAAAGGCGGCGCGGTGGTGACGATCAAGCCCGACGCGACGGTTGCTGAGCTGGTCGCCGGGCTCGCCGACCACAACATCGGCGCCATGGTCGTGGCCGGACCCGACGGCGTCAAAGGCATCGTCTCCGAGCGTGACGTGGTGCGACA
>CBAAAS010000571.1:558-2604 GCA_964658855.1 uncultured Mycobacterium sp. | reverse complement strand
CCGCTGCTCGGGCTCGACAACGTCGTGCTCACGCCGCACGTCACCTGGTACACCGTCGACACCATGCGTCGCTATCTGGGCGAGGCCGTCGCCAATTGCCGCCGGATACGGGACGGGCAGCAGCTGGCCCATATAGTCAACCAACCCACCGGTTGTTAGCTTGGGGGTCACGCTGTGACGGGCCCCGGGGAATTCCAAAGAAAGGCGACCAATGCCGATCGCAATCAATTCTGAACATCAAGACCTGGCCGATTCGGTGCGATCACTGGTGGCGCGGGTAGCGTCATCGGAGGTTCTGCACGCCGCTCTGGAGACACCCATCGAGAACCCGCCGCCGTATTGGCAGGCCGCGGCAGACCAGGGCCTGCAGGGTGTGCATCTGGCTGAATCCGTTGGCGGACAAGGATTCGGCATCCTCGAGCTCGCCATCACACTCGCTGAGTTCGGCCACGGCGCGGTACCCGGGCCGTTCGTGCCGTCGGCGATCGCGAGTGCGCTGATCGCGGCACACGACCCGGAAGCCAAGGTGCTGGCCGATCTGGCTTCGGGCTCGGCCATCGCCGCGTATGCGCTGGAGTCCGGGCTGACCGCGACGCGACAGGGCAGTTCACTGGTCATCCGCGGTGAGGTTCGGGCGGTGCCGGCCGCAGCGCAAGCGTCGCTGCTGGTGTTACCGGTAGCGATCGACAGCCACGAAGAGTGGGTCGTGCTGCAGGCCGACCAACTCGACATCGAGCCGGTGACAAGCGTCGACCCGCTGCGGCCCATCGCCCATGTGCGCGCCGACGACGTCGAGGTCTCCGACGACAACGCGCTGAGCAACCTCAACTCGGTGACCGCGCAGGCGCTGATCTCTACGCTGCTGTCGGCCGAGGCGGTCGGCGTCGCGCGGTGGGCCACCGACACCGCCGCGGAATACGCCAAGATCCGCGAGCAATTCGGCCGACCGATCGGACAGTTCCAGGCCGTGAAGCACAAGTGCGCCGAGATGATCGCCGACACCGAACGCGCTACGGCCGCAACGTGGGACGCGGCGCGCGCCATCGACGAGGCCAGCGAGCACGTCGAATTCGCTGCCGCAGTGGCGGCCACGCTGGCGCCCGCTGCAGCCCAGCGTTGCACGCAGGACTGCATCCAGGTGCACGGCGGCATCGGCTTCACCTGGGAGCACGACACCAACGTGTACTACCGCCGCGCGCTGATCCTGGCTGCCAGCTTCGGGCGTGCCGCGGAGTACCCGCAGAAAGTGGTGGATACCGCCACCACCACTGGTATGCGCGCCATCGACATCGATCTCGACCCCGACACCGAAAAGCTCAGGGACGAAATCCGTTCCGAAGTCGACGCCT
This sequence comes from uncultured Mycobacterium sp., assembly GCA_964658855.1. Taxonomy (GTDB): domain Bacteria; phylum Actinomycetota; class Actinomycetes; order Mycobacteriales; family Mycobacteriaceae; genus Mycobacterium. Next base: position 1,255 of record CBAAAS010000571.1, on the reverse strand, counting down.
TCAAAGAGATGGACCGCGATCAGCGCACGGTGGCGCTCGCGGAGGGCGGATGGGTGCTGCCGCATCTACCGAAGCCGTGGGGCCGAGACGCCAGCCCGGTGGAACAGATCATCATCGCCCAGGAATTCGCCGACGGGCGGGTCAAACGTCCGCAGGTCGGCCTCGCCGCGTGGATCATCCCGTCGATCGTCGCCTTCGGCACCGACGAGCAGAAGCAGCGCTTCCTGCCACCGACGTTCCGCGCCGAAATGATCTGGTGCCAGCTGTTTTCCGAGCCCGGTGCCGGGTCCGACCTGGCCGGCCTGAGCACCAAGGCCACCCGGGTCGACGGTGGCTGGCGGATCACCGGCCAGAAGATCTGGACGACGGCCGCGCAGTTCTCCCAGTGGGGTGCATTGCTGGCCCGGACCGACCCGTCCGCGCCAAAACACAACGGCATCACCTATTTTCTGCTGGACATGAAGAGCGAGGGCGTGACGGTGAAGCCGCTGCGCGAACTCACCGGCCAGGAGTTTTTCAACACCGTCTACATCGACGACGTGTTCGTGCCCGACGAGTACGTGCTCGGTGAGGTGGACCGGGGCTGGGAGGTCAGCCGCAACACCCTAACGGCAGAACGGGTTTCGATCGGCGGAAGCGATCTGGCCTTCCTGGCCAGCCTGGCGCAACTGGTCGAGTTCGTGCGAGATGGCGAGTT
>CBAAAS010000571.1:0-548 GCA_964658855.1 uncultured Mycobacterium sp. | reverse complement strand
AATTTGTATAAAGGCCGGCGTCGTGAGCAGCCCCGGCGAGTTCGACCAGGTCGCTCGTCACCGCGCCGGGCAGCTGATCGCCGAAGGGCATGCGGCCAAACTGTTGAACCTGCGCTCCACATTGCTGACCCTGGCAGGGGGCGACGCGATGCCGTCGGCGGCGATCTCCAAGCTGCTCTCGATGCGGACCGGGCAGGGCTACGCGGAGTTTGCCGTGTCGTCGTTCGGGTCGGACGCGGCGATCGGGGACAAAGACACGCTGCCAGGCAAGTGGGACGACTTCCTGCTGTCCAGCCGCGCCACCACCATCTACGGCGGCACCTCGGAAGTACAGCTGAACATCATCGCCGAACGGCTACTGGGACTGCCCCGCGACCCGTAGCCGTGCCCGCAAAAAATCGACGCCCACCTGACGATGGCCAGGTCGGCGTCGATTTTTATTGCCCGGAGGCGGCTGGCCCCGTTTGTCCAAGAACGGGGCCAGCCTTATTCCCCCCTGGTACTGGGGGTCACCACCAGCGGTGGTGTCCACCCCAGAAGCCGCGGTG
>CBAAAS010000570.1:0-2608 GCA_964658855.1 uncultured Mycobacterium sp. | reverse complement strand
GTTCATCGCTGCGATCGCGGTATTCGTCGTTGCGCTGCGTCGCCCAAAGCAACCGAGCAGCGGTCGCCAGGATCCGCTCGCGTTCACCACTGCGGCACCGCAATTCGGGCCCCGTCAACTCGGGCCCGGCGCGATCGTCAGCCACGGCGGCATCGACTACGTGGTGCGTGGCTCGGTCACCTACCGCGAGGGCCCGTTCGTCTGGTGGGAACACCTGCTCGAAGGCGGTGACGAGCCGATCTGGTTCAGCGTCGAGGACGACGACGGGCGGCTCGAACTCGCGATGTGGACGGCCCGCAAGGACCTCCTGCTGCAGCCGGGTGGCCCGCATGTCGTCGAAGGCCTGACCTACAACGAGTCGGAGCGCGGACACGCCGGCTACACCACCGAGGGCACCACGGGTTTGCCCACCGGCGGCGAGATGGACTTCGTCGACTATGCCAGCGCAGACAAGACCGCGTTGCTCTCCTTCGAGCGCTGGGCGCCGGACATGCCGTGGGAGGTGTCGACCGGCAAATCGGTGCTAACCGGCGAGCTCACGGTGTACCCGGCCCCGCCGCCGGAATCTGAGTAGGGCCAGCATAAGTGCCCCTTCATCACCTGTCGGTCATCCCTGTCGACGTCCGCGGCTCCGAGCTCGGGCTGGCACTCAACAGCCCGGCCCCGCTCCCCCTGGCGGCCTGCCGCCTTGACCACCCCGACAGTGGAACGCTGGTGCTTGGTGTCTTGGGCGCCTCGCATGTCGTCACTGTCGAGCATCCCGATACTGTTTTCTCCGAACAAGTTTCGTGTGATCTCGATGGCGAGCTTCCCGATCGGTCGCAGGCACCCGGATATCACCTAGAGTCGCGAATCGACCTCCACGACGAATCCACGTTCCGTCAGCTCGCCGATCGGCTGCGCGAACAATGCTCAACCGAGAGGGGTTGGCTCGGAGGCACATTCCCGGGTGACGACGCCGCACTCACCGCGCTCGCCGCCGAGCCCGACGGCGCCGGGTGGCGTTGGCAGACCTGGCACCTCTACCCCGGCCCCTCCGGAGGCACCGTCGTCTACACCGCCAGCCGGTGGCACCCATGAGCCGCAAGGGTTTGTTCGTGATGGCTCTGGGACTGGCCGCGTCGTCGATACTCAGCCTGGTTCTGGGGATATCCCTGCAGCACAAAGATATCCGCTCGTACATCGCCTCGCATTATCAGGAGTACTCGCGCGACGCCGGCGGCACCCGGTACCTGTGCACGGGATCGCCCGCTCAGGTGGCCGGCACGCTCACCGGGTATGAGAGTCCGGCGGCGCACGCTTCCAACGGCGGCACCGAGTACCTGCGCTACAACGATGCCATCGTGTCGGTCGGCGCCGACGGCACGCACCCGTGCAGCATCCGGGTCGAGGACCTGGCCGCCGGCTACAGCCACGGGTCGTTCATCTATCTGGGCCCCGGTTTCTACCCCGGCTCTCCTTCCCGCGGTTCGGGCGGCAGCACAGGCGGCCCGGGCGGAACCAAATGACCCCTAACCGAACGCAATACGCGTAGAAGCGAAAAGGAGACAGTCATGTATCTGGCCGTCGAGTTGGGATCCATCGACCTCAATCCGGTGTTCAAAGGCGCACTCGCCACCATCTTGTACTTCCTGGTCGGCACCGCCGTCCTGATCCTCGGCTTCGTCGTGGTCGACGTGCTGACCCCTGGAAAGTTGCGGCAGCTGGTCTTCATCGATCGCCGTCCCAACGCCGTGATGCTTGCCTGCGCCAACTACATTGCGCTGGCTGCCGTCATCATCAGCGCGATCACCAACAGTTACAGCCAGCTGGGCCAGGGGCTGGTGGGTGTGGCGGTGTACGGGACGATGGGCGTCGTCCTGCAGGGAGTTGCAATATTGGCCATGCACTTGGTGATTCCCGGCGACTTTCACGAACACATTGACGAACCCGAACTGCACCCTGCGGCGTTCGCCACGGCCGTGTTGCTGCTGGCCGTGGGAGGAGTGACCGCTGCCGCGCTGTCATGACGTCGACTGAGCAGCAGCCTGATTCTGCGACTGACCAACCGGCGACCACCATTCGCTGGCGAGCGGTGTTGCTCGCCTCGGTCGCCGCGTGTGCGGCGTGCGGCATCGTCTACGAACTGGCGCTGCTGACCCTGTCGACGAGTCTGAACGGCGGCGGAATCGTCGCCACCTCGTTGATTGTCGCGGGCTACATCGCCGCGCTGGGCGCCGGGGCGCTGCTGGTCAAGCCGTTATTGCATTGGGCGGCAATCGCTTTCGTAGCAGTTGAGGCGCTGTTGGCTGTCATCGGCGGGTTGTCCGCCGCTGCGCTGTATGTGATGTTCTCCTTCTTCGGCGGGTCGCTGCTGATGCTGGCACTGGGCACCGCGCTGATCGGCGCGCTGGTCGGCGCCGAGGTGCCGCTCTTGATGACCCTGCTGCAGCAGGGTCGCACCGCTGGTGCCACCGACACCGGCCGGATGCTGGCCAATCTCAACGCCGCCGACTATCTGGGCGCGTTGGTCGGCGGGCTGGCGTGGCCGTTCCTGCTGTTACCCCACCTGGGCATGATCCGTGGTGCCGCTGCCACCGGCATCATCAATCTGCTTGCTGCGACCGTC
>CBAAAS010000569.1:0-2619 GCA_964658855.1 uncultured Mycobacterium sp. | reverse complement strand
TGTCGCCGACGACCCGCGGCCAGAAGTACCGCAGCTGCCGGTGCGCGGCGGCGTGGAACGTCACCGCCTGCACACTGCCGACGCCGGTGTCCGTGGCGGCGCCCAGCGCCCGCAACCGTGTTCGCATTTCACCAGCCGCACGCTGGGTGAACGTCACCGCCAGCACCTGACCCGCACCGACGTGTCCGGTCGCGACGAGCTGGGCGATGCGATGGGTGATCGTGCGCGTTTTGCCTGTTCCCGCGCCCGCAAGCACGCAGACCGGACCGCGGGGAGCCAGCACGGCCTCGCGCTGCTCGTCGTCGAGTTCGGCAACCAAGGAGTCCGCGATCACCGGCATGCGTCCATCTTGGCAGTGATGGCCGACATACGTGTTGTGCGCCACGGCGCGGCAACGTCGAACGTGCAGGTTATGTTGAACGGACTATGACTAACGCTTCCATCACCATGTACAGCACGCAGTGGTGCGGCTACTGCCACCGGCTCAAGAAGGTGTTGAAGTCCGAGGGCATCGCCTACGACGAGGTCGACATCGAGCAGGATCCCACGGCGGCGGAGTTCGTCGGCTCGGTCAACAACGGCAACCACGTCGTACCGACAGTGAAGTTCGCCGACGGCTCGACGTTGACCAACCCCGCAGCTAAAGAGGTCAAGGCGAAGCTGGCGCAGCTCGCCGGTTAGCCCGCGTCAGCCTGCGTCGGCCCAGGATTCGATGATCACCCGGGCGATCGACACCGATCCCGGAAGCAGGAGCCTGGAGTCCGCATCGCTGCTCCAGTCACCGAGGGCCAGCGCGGCGCGGATCTCGTCACGGGTGAACCACTCGGCTTCGGCGATCTCGCCGTCGTTGAACGAGAACGGCTCCGCGGGGTCGGCGATCGCGTGGAAACCGATCATCAGCGACCGGGGAAACGGCCACGGCTGGCTGCCCAGGTAGCGGATGTCGCTGATGGTCAGCCCGATTTCCTCCTGGATCTCCCGGGCGGCGCAGGTCTCGAACGACTCCCCCGCTTCGACGAAACCCGCCAGCAGCGAGAACATCCGGTCCGGCCATACCGTCTGACGAGCGAGCACCGCGCGGTCGCCGCCGTCGTGCACCAGGCAGATGATCGCCGGATCGATGCGCGGGAACTCCTCGTGACCGGTGACCGGGTTGACCCGCGCCCAGCCTGCCCGAATCGGTTTGGTCGGCGAGCCGTCGATCGCACTGAACCGGGAGCTGGCATGCCAATTGAGCAGTGCCGCAGCCGCCGACACCAACTGCGCGCCGACGTCGTCGAAAAGCTGGCCCGCCCGGCGCAAGTCGGCAACCTCAGCTTTGATGTCGGGGTCTTCGGGTGATTCCAGCGGACCGCGGACCGCCCACACGTGGCGACCGTCGGCCATCCGCCCCAGGAACACCGCGTCCGACGGCGGCTTGTCGGCCAGGCCTTTCGCCTTCCCCAGCAACACCTTGCCGTCGGCGACCATCACCTGGTTGCGCGAGTCCAGCCGCAGCAGCGCCGCGTCCGGCCATCCGGCGGCAGCGGCGTCGACGTCAGTGCGCACCTGGTCGGCCCGATCGGCCCCGATGCGCGACAGCAGCGGCACGGCCTTCAGTTGGAAATCCACGATGCGCCTTCCTAAAGTCACTTCCCCGTGTTGCGGATAAAGAGCAGTCGGTCGCCGGCCTCGATGGCGTCGGCCTCTGGGGCGTCGACGCGAAGCAGCTGACCGTCGCGCACCACACCGAGCACGATGTCGGGCAGATGCCGCGGTGAGCCGCCGAGCTCGGACTGCTCGACCTCGCGTTCGCCGATGGCAAACCCGTGCGAGGGCGTCAGCAGGTCGTCGATCATCTCGACGACGCTGGGCGTGGTGGTGGCCACACCGAGCAGTCGGCCGGCTGTTTCGGACGACACGACAACCGAGTCGGCGCCTGATTGCTTGAGCAGGTGCTGGTTTTCGGCCTCGCGAATTGACGCCACGATCTTGGCGTTGGGCGCGACCTCCCGGGCGGTGAGCGTGACCAGCGTTGCGGTGTCGTCGCGACCGGTCGCAACGATGATCGCGGACGCGTGCTGGGCCGAGGCGAGCCGAAGGACGTCGGATCTGGTGGCGTCGCCGTGAACGGTGACGAGGTCGGCGGCCGTCGCGTGGTCAAGTGCCGCCTGATTGATGTCGACAATGACGAAATCGTTGCTGGCCGCCTCGTCCCCGCACATCGCGGCGACGGCGGTCTTGCCTTTGGTGCCGTAACCGATGACGACGGTGTGGTTGCGCACGGTGCTCCTCCAACGCTGAATCTTCCAGGCTTGCCGGGACCGCTCGGTGAGCACCTGGAGAGTCGTTCCGACCAACACCACGAGGAACAGAATCCGTAGCGGCGTGATGATGACAACGTTGGTGAGCCGGGCGAATTCCGAGAATGGCGTCAGATCGCCGTAGCCGACTGTGGTCAGCGAGATTGTCGCGAAATACAGGCAGTCGACGAACGACAGCGGGACGCCGCGTACGTCGGTGTATCCGGCTCTGCCGAGGTAGACGGTGATCACCGCGACCACCAAGGCCAGCAGCGCGACGGCAACACGTCGCCAAATGGCCCGCACCGGGCTGACTTGCGCCTCCGGGACCCGCACC